>SLED01000129.1 GCA_007124945.1 Salinibacteraceae bacterium
GCCCCACGTGGGTGGTCTGCATACGGCGTTTGCTGTCGGGCTTGCTGCGGAAGTCTCTGTATCGGAGCTTTCTCAGAAACCCGCGCGAGCCCAATCGCTGGTTTGCACTAACGCTGCCGAGGCTCTGGCTCGGGTACCGGGTGGGAGCCGTTAGGTACGGACTGTACGTTGCTCGCAAGCCTGCCGAATCTACAGCCGCTGGTCGGTCTTAAAGCCTGCAGCTGATTTGTGCCCGCCTCCGCCGAAGGTGGCCGCCACCTTCGCCACGTCGAAATCGCCTCGCCCGCGGAGACTGTACACGCGGTCGCCGTCCGGCTTCACGCCAAAGATGGCGGCGAAAGGGGCGTCAGGATATTCGTTCAGCAGGTATTCGCCAATCTCACTCTGAAGCTGCGTTGAGTTCACGCACGGCACGCGATGTCCGCGGATGTTGGCGTAGCGCGCGTGCTGGCACGTTCGTTCCACCTGTTGCATCACAAAACGCTGGATAGCCTTGCCCTCATGACGCATCCGTTCGATTCCTTTGTCTCCCTCGCTGATAACGTTATCCCAAACCTCGAAATCCATCGGAAGCATTAGAAGCGCATACCAGAATGCGCGACTGTCCGGCATCGACCACGTCCACAGATCGCGGTCCTGCACGTACTTGAGCAGTGTCGGCACCGGCTCGTCAGGCACGAAGTACGACCACGCCATCGTGGCACCACTGCGTTCGGACTCGTAGTAGAGTTGGATATCAGCCTCGCTGTCGCCGGCATCTGGGCGGTCGGGAAGACCGTTGGTACGTACCGTATGGCCGTTAACTTCTGCCCAGGAGGCAAACTCGGTCATATCGTCCAGCGCCGACTCATGATGATCGATGACCACGAGGCGCTCCGCGCGGTCCATCATACCCTGCAGTTCGTCAAGGGGAAAGCAGAAGTCCACTACATACGCCGTACTTCTTTTGCCGATCATGGGGACGTGGCCGCCATGTTGGACGGGCAGATAGACGGGCCTGTCGCCATATTTCTTCCAGGCCGCATAGGCTGCACCGAAGCCGTCGTGGCAGTTCGCGTGATAGAAGACGTACGTTTTTCCCATGGCGTACCAGGTGAGTCCGGAATCAGAAGCCATCGTTCGACGCGGCGCGTACAGTAATGTGCCGACGACCCTTTTATGAGTCCGCCACGCCCTCTACATTGCGCCATTCCAGAAGAGGATCTTCGAAGAAAACGCTACAACAGAATGCGCACCCCCACCACATCGAAGATAGGAGTAAAGTACATTGTACTGCGGCTCCTCTACAGCAGGGACGAAATTGACCAGGACCGTACGGGTGTCCGGGTTGAAGATGAGCCCGGATGGCTTGAGGAGGCAAACACCTATGCAACAGTGATCATTATGACACTGATCGTCCTGAGCGTGCTCGGGGTGTTGCTGGAATCGGTACAGGGTATCAGGAGCCGCTTTGGTACAGAGCTTTTTGCGTTTGAAGTGTTTGCAGTGATGGTGTTCACCGTCGAGTATCTGGGTCGACTCTGGACCTGTACGCTGACAAGGTTTTTCAGTAGTGGATCCTGGAGACGACTGCGCTGGTCTCGGAGTCCGATGGCTGTAATCGACCTGCTGGCCATCTTACCATTTTACCTTCCGTTTCTCGGTGTCGATGCGCGTTTCCTTCGTGTGCTCCGGCTCATGCGTGTAGTACGGTTGGCGAAGCTGGATCGCTACTTCCATTCCATTAACCTCATCGGTAAGGTATGGAAGGAGCGCCGCTACGAAATCGTGATGAGCACGGTCGTCATGTTCTTCATCTTACTGATCGCCTCTGCGCTAATGTACCACGCGGAACGAGCGATTCAGCCAGATAATTTCGGCAGCATCCCGGAGTCGATGTGGTGGGCAATCGCCACGCTGACGACCGTCGGATATGGCGATGTCACACCGATATCGGGGCTGGGGCGAGCTATGGCCGGCGTGGTGGCCCTAATCGGGATCGCGCTGGTGGCGCTCCCTGCAGGGATCCTCAGCTCGGGCTTCGTCGATGAACTGGAGCGACAACGCCAGGAAAAAGCGAAGGAGGAAGCAGAGCAGGAGGGGAACGCGCCAGGTTTTTCCTGTCCCCACTGCGGAAAGCCTATTCATGTGACGGTGGATGACTGAGTCGCGTTGCGCAAGCACGTACCGGTCGCGAGGAACCCTATGTGCGATCCGTCGGTGTTTTCGCCGCCATCCCAAACCGGTCCTTCGAGTCCTCGTCGGGTGGATGGGTTTAATGTGCAGATGGCTTGTCAGGCGAGGGCATCTGAGAAATAGCCTCTTTCGCACATCTGCCAGTTTGCTTGCACTCATCCCTTGCGTCCTGTGAACCATTTGCTTCTGCTTCGCCATGCTCTCCGGCGCCGATCAACTATTACTTCCCATCGAGGCCATCGGCACGTTTGCTTTCGCGGTATCCGGTGCGATGGCAGCCATACGCAGCCGGTTCGATATATTCGGTGTGCTTGTGCTGGCGTTCGTGACGGCGATCGGAGGAGGTACCATTCGTGACGTGCTGATCGGGAATCTGCCGGTGAACTGGCTCACCGATACGCTCGCGATCGTGTCCATCATCGCGGGATGCGCGGTCACCCTGCTTGTCTACCGGCACATCAGGGTGGTGGAGGGCTGGCTCTTTTTCTTCGATGCAGCCGGACTGGGCCTCTTCACAGTCATGGGCACACAGATAGGGCTTGAAGCCGGGATGAGCGTAGGGATATCGATAGCGCTGGGCACCATCACGGGGTGTTTCGGAGGCGTGCTCCGCGACGTCCTGGCCGGCAGCAAGCCGCTCATTTTCCAGAAAGAGATTTATGCGATGGCGGCCATTTGCGGTGGGCTGGTTTTCTGGTTGATTCTTGAAGTGTGGGACGCGCTACTGATCGCGCAGGTGACCGGTATTTTATCCATCGTGCTAATTCGAGTTGTCGCCGTCCGGTTCGGGCTGGGCCTGCCGCGCATTACGCTGCGGGAGGGGTGATGATGGCACAGGCGCGCCGGCAATTCACCTGCATGGAAGGCGACGAAAATGGTTGCCGTCATGCACGTTAAATTGACGGTTGTAGCGACGTAGCGCGCTACGTCGCTACGTTGCTACGGGGCATTAGGACACGATGATAGGATCCGCGAACGATCTACCTCTGCGGCATCCGGTTCAATGGACGTTGCGGCATCATGCATCGGTGGCAAGAATTCCCTTAACCAGACAAACTGGCCATGCCCTCCACTTCAGACCCGACTACGCCGGTGGGCGTCTCTCCGCCCGGCTATCGACTACCGGAAGCTACCCGTCTCGGCCCCGTGCGCCTTCAAATATCTCATCTCTCTCGCTCGCTATCGTTTTACGGCGACGTTCTTGGACTTCGGGTGCTCGAACGCGCGAAGGACGGGGCTGTGCTCGGGGTGCGAGATGAGAGGGAGGGACTTGTTGAACTCGTCGAGCGGCCGGGGGCGCGCGCCCTTCCTCCTCGCAGACGGCTGGGCTTGTTTCACGTCGCGTTTTTGCTACCCAGCCGTCAGGCGCTGGGACGATTCGCTCTGCACCTGCAGGAGATGGGCCTGCGGCCGGGGATGTCGGACCATCTGGTGAGCGAGGCGATCTACTTGAGCGATCCGGATGGGTTGGGCATTGAAGTGTATGCCGACCGGCCACGGTCGTCCCGGCAGCGCAGCGGCCGCCAGCTTGTGATGACCACCGAACCGCTCGACGTGCAGGATTTGGTTGAGGCTGCCGGTGATGAGGCGTGGAATGGCGCGCCTGCCGGTACCACCATCGGGCACATTCACCTGCACGTGGGCGATCTGGAGGAGGCGAGTGCCTTCTATCACGAAGCGCTTGGCCTGGATCGGATGGTGTGGAATTATTCCGGCGCGCTCTTTCTTGCCGCGGGGGGCTATCACCATCATCTCGGACTCAATACGTGGGCCAGCGGCTCGCCGCCTGCCGCTAAGGATGAGGCGCGCCTGATGGAGTGGAGGATCGTTGTGCCGGACCGCGCCGAGGCTGACGCTGCCGCGGAGAGCCTCCGCGGGGCGGGGTACGGCGTGTCGGAGGACAGTCAATGCTGGCGGGCTGCCGACCCGTGGGGCACGATGCTCCGTATAGACGCCGAGGACTGACGTCGGCCAGTAGACCCGGCTGTAACGTATAAGCGTCGCAGGACGCTGCCGTACATCTGGTAAAGTACATTTCGCGGTCGGCACAAAAAGAAGAAAGCCCTGAAGCACCGTATGTTGGCGCTTCAGGGCTTTGAAATAGTGGAGATGGCGGGAATCGAACCCGCGTCCGAGTAGCCGAACATTCAGCCATCTACATGCTTAGTTGGCCCATTTATTGTCGCCTACACCTGAAGCCGGCCAGCGTGGCCAGGCATAAGCCGAGGTTGAGAAATTTTACCTGTTATGCTCAACCAGCACACAACAGGCTATTCCGTCTAAGTCGATGCCTTATAACCGCCAACGGACAAGCGGGCTATAAGACAGATGGGGCTTTACGCCGCCATCGCGTACGAGTAATCGTCCGCAGTTACAGGTTCTTGGCGAGATTTACGAGCGTACCAAGCAGCTCGGCATGCAGACTGACGCGCGTTACTACCCGTCGAAGCCGTGACATCCCCAATATGTAAAGAACTATCCCCGCAAAGGGACCCAATACAAAGGCTACCCACGCAAGATGTTCCGGGGGCGCTACTGGGAAACGCCGTTGGAGGAGAATTGGCCGACGGTACGGGTGAGGAACTCGAGCGTTATCTCATTAAAGTTCTGTGGACGCTCAATCATGGGGGCGTGTCCGCACTTGTCGATGAACTCAAGCTCTGCGTTGCCCAGGCGTGACTGAAATTCATGCGCTACGTCGGGCGGTGTGATTTGGTCATCAGCTCCCCAGACGAGGAGAGTGGGAGAATCAATCCGCTTGAGGCTTTCAGTGACGGTCTCCGATTGAGCAGAGCGGGCCATGCGGAGCAGGCGTAAGGCACGGGAGCGATTGTTTACCAGCGCCAGCATCTCATCCACCAGTTCGTCGGTAGCATGGGCCGGGTCGTAAAAGGTTCGCGCAGCACGCTCGCGAATGAATTCCCGATCGCGGCGGCGCATTGTGGACGTGCCCATATCAACCTCGTAAATGCCGGACGCGCCGGCGAGGACCAGTGCGGCGACGTCCTCCGGCTGCCGCAACGCCATGAGTAGCGCCACATGGCCTCCAAGTGAGTTGCCGACCAGTACACACGGCGCAAGGTCCAACTGGTGAATGAACTCGTCTACATGATCAACCAGACCGTCTACGTTCGTCTTGCGCATGGGCATGTCGTAAACGGGAAGCTCCGGAGCATACACCCTGAAACCGTTTTGTGACAGGCACTCAATGGTGGACGTCCAATTTGATAGATCCCCCAGCATCCCATGTAGCAGTACAACAGCGGGGCGATCAGACTCGGGACCTTCGGCAACAAATGAAAATCCGTGTGCTTCCTTAAGCACAAAAGGGGTAGACATAGGGGAGAAGCAGCGTGCGGGTCAGTTCAAATGGTAAAGTGCCGGTCACAGACCGCAAGATAGTGGTGGGTACAAGATAAATCCAGAATTTCTGATACTTCACATGAACACCATCGAAGTTGCGCGCGACGCATCCCCCGATGACTTCTGGTGAAAAATACGTGGTAGCGGTAAAACGCGTGTGCGCGGAAACCCATTCACGGGGCTATAGGTTGCAAATAGCTGCTGAATTAGAGGTACCTGAAGTTTCATTCTTTCACGAAGCACGTATATAGCCTATGCCCTCTGGACGGAAGCGTAAGCGCAAGAAAATCTCCACGCACAAACGCAAAAAGCGACTCCGCAAGAATCGTCATAAGAAGAAAAAGTAGGATGTAGCCCGGCGTCGCGCTTCATTTCTTCCTTTATTCAAGAGCTGCGGTCGGTTTACGGCGGCGGCTTTTGTCATATGGAGGAGCATCTACGGTGTGATTCTTGCTTTTTTCCCAATTCTGACCCCGTAGGCATTCGCCCTTCTCCGTCGGGCTTGTATCTTAGTGCTGAGGGGATTAAATGCGTCCGTAATCAGAGAGTGTGATTATGAAAAAGTATTCCATTGGATACGTTGTGCAGGCAGCAGTGTGGGGAGCGGCAGCAGGTGCCGCTACCGGCTTTGCTCTCGGTTTATTGTTTGCTCCTTTTGAGGGAGAGAAGATGCGCCGGAGCGTCTCCTACCGTCTGGAGCAGTGGGGGGGCACGTTCTGGGATATGACCGATCGCCTTTCCGGCACTGGAATGCCTGCCACCGAGCGCCGTAGCTCAAAAGCCGTCGTCGCCGACGCCGAAGAACGAGCCCAACGCATTCGCGAAGATATCGACGCTATCCTCGGTCAGATGAAGGAGCGGGAGACCTCCTCATCGCCCTGATGCCCTCCCGGGGTAACCCAGCTCGTCGTCCGCGCCATCTTTCATTCGATAGTATCTCCACTCATATATGCCCAACTTCGCAATCTTACTCTCCCCTGCAGAGGGGAAACAGCCGGGAGGCAATCCATTTGCCCCTGATATGTTTGATTACCGGTCATCGAACACGTTCAACTATTTTAACGAGCTAAATAGTGAGCGTAGGGCACTTATCGATGCACTGCAGTCGTACATCGCTGATGCAGATGAAGACGAGTTGGAGGAGCTGTTTGGGATTACCGGCCGGCACCTCGAAGAAGCTGTCCGTGTGAATGAGGAGATATACGATGCGCCACTCATGTCGGCGCTCGATCGGTACAGCCCCGGCACGATGTATCAGGCGATGGACTTTGCCGGATTGCCCACAGGCGCCCAGCGCCGGCTGCTGGAAAATGGTATCATCTTCTCCGGGTTGTTTGGTGTGCTGCGCCCGGATGACCTCATTCCGAACTATCGGTTGAAGATGGACGCGAAGCTGCCGGAGTTTGGTAGAATGAGCAACTACTGGAAACCGCTCATCAGTCCGCTGCTCAATAAGGTGCTTGAAGGACGTTTCGTATGGAATCTGCTCTCGCAGTTGCACCAGAGCGCGTGGGAAGACGACCATTCCTACAAGCAGCTTGTCGAAGTGAAATTCTACGATGAAGAAAGCGGTGAGCGGAAGGCGGTCACGCACAATGTGAAAACGCTTCGTGGGCAGCTTGTAAACTTTATCGTGCAAGAATCTGTCGAGAGCCTGGAGCCTCTTCTCGAATGGAAGCATCCGGAGGGATACGCCTACGATGAGGACAGCTCCACTTTTGATGAGGAGACCAAGACCGGAACGATTGCGATGGTTCGGTAAGGCCAGCTGGTACGAGTGGCGGCAAGCATCGAGCGTTAATTTGGATCAATAGGATGGAGGACGGTATGCAGCCGCCAGTTGTGATCGGAATCGCTGGAGGATCAGGTTCTGGTAAAAGCACGGTGCTGCATCGCATCATGAAGGCGTTCGGGCGCGATAAAATCTCCGTGCTCGACCACGATTCGTACTACGTCGATCTAAGCCATCTCTCGCCGGAAGAGCGCGGCAACTTTAATTTCGACCATCCGGATGCGCTCGAAACCGAACTAATGCAGGAGCACCTGCAGCAGTTAATGGTGGGGGATTCTGTTGAAAAACCCACCTACGACTTCACCACTCACGCCCGAGGCGACGAAGTGACACTGGTGAAGCCGCAGCCGGTGATCATCGTCGAGGGCATCCTCGTGCTCGCCGAGTCGGAGCTCGTCGACCTCATGGATATAAAGATTTTTGTCGATACGGCCGACGATATCCGTCTGATGCGCCGTATCCGTCGTGATATCCATGAGCGTGGTCGCAGTATTGAGAACGTGCTTCGGCAGTACGAGCGAACCGTACGCCCCATGCACCTCAAGTTCGTGGAGCCATCGAAGCGGAAGGCCGATATCATCATCCCACGGGGCGGCCATAACACCGTAGCGATCGAAATGCTGCTCGTTCGCATCGAGAAGCTGCTTCATCATTACGAGACGTCGCTCGTGTAGGCTCAGTCTCTGTCAGAAGCCACGAGACGTCGCTTTAGTAGCGCGTGCGCTCCATCGAGTACGAGGTGTGGTACCGCGTGGTCGATAACGCTCAACTCCTCGGTCAACAACTGGGCCCAGCCGCCGGTGCAGATGACCTTATGGGGGCCCGGGGTAGCAGATATGCATCGCTCGATGATGCCGCCCACGCCATCCACGAACAAGTGGTACAGCCCCGATTGCATGGCCTGATGCGTGGTCCGGCCGATCGTAAAGCTCGTTCGCTGAAGAGCCACTTCGGGGAGCTGTGCAGTATCGTTGGCGAGCGATGTTGAAAGAAGGCGTGCTCCCGGTGCTATCACCCCCCCTCTGTACGTGCCCTCAGAAACGATTTCCACCGTCGTAGCCGTACCGGCGTCTACCGCAAGCACCGTAGTAGCCTCATCCTTCCAGTGTAGCCAGGCTCCGGCCGCGGCTGCGATCCGGTCGTTTCCAAGGGTTTCAGGGGTTTCATAGGCGATGTCGAAGGGCAGATCGATAAACGGTGTAACCTCAAGGACCGTGGAGATACCTGCCTCGTCCAGAATTTGCCTCGACGCCCGTGCCTGGTCGGGTACGACCGAAACAATGGTGGCGGAGGCTGGCTGCCGCTCTTTCAGAAGGCGTGTGAGCGCTGACTCTCGCTGATGCCAGGCACGGGCATCCACACGCTCAATGTGCACCCGCCGTGCGGAATCGTAGAGAGCCAGCTTCAACGCGCTGTTACCGATGTCCACAACGAGATTCATGAGGATACAGCTGGCTGGGAGGTGACGTCGCCTGCGTAAACAATTCGCTCTCCTGACGCGGTGTTAAGTCGCAGTCCCCCGGAAGTGTCAATGCCGAGCGCGGTGCCGCTGATCTCTTGTGCCTCGTGGGTGTGGGTGAGCTGAACCGGAGTGCCCCGGTGTGCAAGTCGGCTGTTGACTGTTTCGATAATCGCGTCATCCTCTTTTGCTTCCCACTGATCGTATCGACGCTCGATGTTCAGGAGGAGGGAGGAAAAGAGAGCCGCGCGGTCAACAGGACGGCCGGTGGCAATCATGAGCGATGTGGCCTTTCTTCGGATGGCATCAGGGAAATGCTGCTGATTTGCATTGAGCCCTACGCCGGCAATCACCGCGACGGTATCACCTGCACGCTCAAGGCGCTCAAGGAGAAGCCCACACACCTTTCGCCCTCCGCAAAGGACATCATTTGGCCATTTTATCTTTCCGACGGTAGCGCCAAACTGATCTTGCAGAGCATCCGATACCCCCAGAGCCACCACAAGAGACACCAGTGTAAGATTGGAACGGCGCTCCGGTCGTAGCACGAACGAAAACATCAGGTTGGATCCAGCCTCCGCATCCCACTGTCGACCAAGCCTTCCTTTTCCGGCGGTCTGGTAGTCTGCCGATACGGTGCTACCATGGGAAGCGCCGTCTTCAGCCCATTTCCGTGCGTAGGTGTTGGTCGAGTCGATGGAGGGATAGCTGCGCAGGGGGTGACCAAGCGCTTTGGTTTTGAGCGTATTCCGGACCTGGGAGGCCAGGTCGTCTGAGGTGGACATCGAAGATTGTAGATTCTTGCAAACACTTATGTACGCTTCTCACAACGCCTTCCATCACGGATAGTGCCACCAGCGTACGATGCGGTTGCGGTACAAAAGTTGATACAGAAAGAACTGAACTGTGAGGTGCCCCAGGCAACTCTTCAAAAGATCTTTCTGCGCTTTCTCTATCGGTGGTATGCGTATCTCAGGTGGTAATCAGAAAAGCCGGGTTGCCCTGGCGTGTGTAGTGGTGGCCGCGTTGATCGTAGGAGTGCCGAAGAGCGCGACGAGTCAGGCCGTTGCCCAGAGTACAGGGGTGGTGGAGGCTCAGTTACAGCGGGCGGAAACAGCGTGGCGCAGCGGCGCAAGCATGCTGGAGGCCAAGGCTCGAGTAGATCGTGTGCTGGATATGCATCCGGACCACGGGGAGGCGCTGCGTCTGCGTTCATTCATCAATCTATCCATGCGGAGCGTGGAAGAAGCCTTCGCCGATGCCGTACGGGCTGTGGAAGCACTACCAGAGGACGCCGGTGCCCATGTCGCATTTGTCGAGGCTGCCAGGCTATCTGGAAGAAACTACCGCGCATCGGAGGCACTTGACCGAGCGTTGTCGCTCCTCGATTCAAGCCTCGATTATCATCTCAGGCTTTCCTGGAATGCACTGCAGCTCGAGCACTTCGATCATGCAGAATCGCTCGCGCGAGTGGCCCTGCAGGCGCATCCAGAAGAGCCGGGACCGTACTACCAGCTTGCGCGGGTTTTTCAGGCGACGGACCGGGAGGGAGATGCCGTGCTGACTCTAAAACGGGGCTTTGAGCGCCGCGTACTGTCGTGGAGTGCGATAGAAGGAGATGCGCTTTTAAATGAGTACACCAGTCATGAGGCCTTACAGCCCTTCCGCAAGCGGTAGCTATTCACGCTGGAAATCGTAGAGCGCAACCACCGTCCGGAAGATCTGGTTGTCTCTGAAGAGGGTGCCGACGGCAGTGTGAGCACGGAGAAGTGACGGCACCCAGGTATCGTTTAGCGGCCGAAGCGCCATGTCGAGCGTAGTATTCTCTCCAAATAGCAGGCCGTCGTCTACCCGCTGGATATGCAGTTTAACGAGTTCGTCGGAGTCCGTGAGCAGGTAAAACTTCGCGCTGCGAATGGCCTGGTCCTCACGAGAATCTTCGCGCGCACGCACTTCAAATACCCGTGCGGAGTGCCCCCAGAGCGTGGTATCGGCGTGCTGGGCGTAGATGAATGATTCCTGATATCGGGGCTCAAGGTAGGCCGGGTCATCCGGCAGGATGTAGGTCGGAAGCGTGGTAAGCGGCACATCGCCCGATGCGATAAAGCCGGGCGCACGATCGCGCGCGAATGCGCCGAGGCTATCCCGCACGGTAACCGAGATCTCCCGGCCGCCGATGTCGAACTCGCGCGTACTTACTTTCCGATTGATAACGCGAGGCTCCGGTGTCCATTGCTCCGTCCGTAGGTAGCGCGTGTGCCGATACTGCGGAATCGACGCAAAAGCTTCCCGAAATAGGTCTGTTTGCATGGACTGAAGAGCTTCGATGATTTGCTCTTGCTCCTCAGAAGCCTCGCCATTGACATCCTGCGTTGCTTCCTCAGCAGGATCGCCGCATGCTGACAGAAAGAGTACTGCTACCACGGCCAGCGCGGCTGTCCGGAAATCAAATAGAAAATTCCTGCTGTGCATGGACAAAAAGGTCGCTCTACATCTTATGTTCGAATCTCGGGCGTCGCTTCATCTCCGAAAGCGGCTGCGCGACCCTCCAACTGTACATGATCCGAGTAGATTCCCAACATGCTCACCTCTGCACGAGACGTCGCTATTAAAGCCGCTGAAAAGGCCGCCCGGCTAATTCGCTATCATGCCGGAGACATTGATGAAGATGGTATAGAGCGAAAGGGTGTAAACGACCTCGTCACTGAAGTGGATACTGCTGCGCAGAAAGCGGTGCTGCAGGTCATTCAGCAGGCTTTCCCTGAGCACGCCATCCTTGCGGAGGAAGGGGTGGACGACGTGGACCCTACGGTGCCCGGTTACCGGTGGATCATCGACCCCATTGACGGAACGACGAACTTCACCCGCGGCTGCCCGCCCTATGCAGTGAGTATCGCACTACAGAAGGATGGCGTGAGTGTAGTTGGTGTGGTCCTGGAAGTGACCGCCGATGATCTCTTCACTGCGGTGAAGGGTGCGGGCGCCTATCAGAACGGTCGTCCTATCCATGTGACGAACAACGGGGTGCTTGAGAACAGTCTCCTGGCGACGGGCTTCCCATACACGGTATTTGATTATCTGGAGGTGTACACCGAGGTGCTTCAGCGCTTCCTGACGGAGAGCCGCGGACTGCGCCGGCACGGGGCGGCATCGGTTGATCTGGTGCGCGTGGCTAACGGCACGTTCGACGGGTTTTACGAGACGGGACTGAGCCCGTGGGATGTGGCTGCCGGATCGCTCATCGTGGAGGAGGCAGGCGGCGCGGTTACAGATTTTCATGGAAAGCCGAACGCTGTCTTTGGTGGGCAAATGATTGCATCGAATGGGCGTGTGCACGAGGAGATGCTTGCGCACGTGCAACCGTTGAAGGACATTCGCCGGTAGCCGGATCACCAGGCGTCGCGACTCACTCCTCATCCACCGTTGCATGCCGGGTGGTATCGTCGAAACGCAGGCTGAGCGAATCCCCGGATGAGAGTTCGGCACCTTTGGAGATACGCTCCTCGCCGCGTTCCACGATAGCATAGCCTCGCTTGAGTGGTCCTTCAGGATGAAGAGCCTGCAGGCGTTCGGAGAGCAGGGTTGCCCGGTGGGTATGGCGCTCTATGGTGAGTTTTGCTGCCCGCTCAGCCCGCTGCGCAAGATGCCGGACGCGCGTGCGATGTGACTCAATGAGGCGCTCGGGCCGGGCAAACGCGCGAGACTGTAGCAGCGAAAGTATGCGATGCTTCATCCGCTCCACGCGCTGGGCCGTTGCCGTTCGCAATGTTCTCGCTACGGAGCGCAGATGGTTCGCAATCTCCTCCCTATGCGGGACCGCAACCTCGGCAGCCATGGTGGGGGTGGCAGCCCGGTAGTCGGCGACGAGGTCGGCGATGGAGAGATCGGATTCATGCCCCACGGCTGAAATGGTGGGAATGGTGGAGGCGAATAGGGCGCGCGCCACCACCTCTTCGTTAAAAGCCCAGAGATCCTCCGCTGCACCTCCACCGCGGCCGATGATAAGCAGATCGGGCCGGTCCGGGTGCCCGGTGCGTAAGGCGCTAAACCCTCGTATCGCTGCGGCGATCTCATCAGCCGCTTCCATCCCCTGCACTCTGACCGATGCGAGACGCACCCGCACCACAGGAAAGCGCCTGGCCAGCGTTGTGCGAATATCCGAGAAAGCGGCGCTGTCTCCAGCCGTTACGACACCGATCGTTTCGGGAATCCGGGGCAGCGGCTGCTTGTGTCGCTTGTCGAAAAGACCTTCCGCATCAAGCTGCTTCTTGAGCTCCTCGAATGCTTGCTGTAAGGCGCCTTCACCCGCCATCTTCAACGTCTGGGCAACAAGCTGCAGCTGTCCGCGAGCCTGATAAATTGAGACGGTACCCCGTGCAGCAACGTCCATCCCCTCCCGTGGCTTGAAGAAGAGGCTCCGCGCGTGATGCCGCCAGAGCACACAGTCGAGCTGGCCATCAGCATCGCTGAGCGTAAAATAACAGTGACCCGATCGATGGCGCTTCCAACTGGTGATTTCTCCTTCCACCCAAATACTACCGTACTCACTCTCAAGCGTACGTTGCAACCCGGTCAGGAGCTCGCTAACACCGTACGACCGCGTGGTTACGTTACCGCGATTTATTGAACTCCCAGACATGTTTCGCGTGTGCTGAACTGTTTTGAGCAATACCGGCCAACCTGAATCTCCAAAAAGAAAGATGGCGAAGCAATCTGCAACTGAGTCTGAATATCCTGTTCGCGTAAATTTTGTCTGTCTCGGCAACATCTGCCGGAGCCCGGTGGCTGAGGGCGTCTTTCGAACCCTCGTGGAGCGCGCAGAGCTTGAGGACTATTTCGATATCGCGTCTACGGGTACGGGGAGCTGGCATGTGGGCGAGCAGGCGGACGCTCGCATGCGTGAGACCGCAAAGAAGCATGGCGTCTCACTGGCTTCTCATCGCGCTCAGCAGTTCGAGCCGGAGCATCTGGAGTCCTTCGATCATATTTTTGCCATGGATAAGAGCAATCTGAAGGATGTTCTCGCGCTGGATGCATCTGATAACTACGGTAACAAGGTGCGGCTCTTCCGCGAGTTTGACCCGGAACCGGGTGATTATCAGGTGCCTGATCCATATTACGGGGGAGCAGAGGGTTTCGAAAACGTCTTTCAGATTGTGGAACGCACGAGCCGCATGCTTTTGCATCGCCTCGTTGAAGAGCATGAGCTTGAGGAGCAGATGCTCGAATAGTCTCGCGTGGATTTTCCAGCAACGGTACTGTTATGGATCTTCCAGAGCTAATTCGGGAAGCACTGGTTGATGCCGGTGTCGATTCTATTGAAAAGGTTGAGCCGGTAGGCGGTGGGCGAAGCTCTGCTGCCCGCATTCACACAGGAAGTGAGCTGTTTTTCGCGAAGTGGGACGATGGGGCTGATGCTCACACCTTTGAGGCCGAGGCCGCTGGGTTGCGAGCACTGAGGGAGATCGCTTCATCGCTGGTGATTCCAAAGGTTGTCGCAGCCTCCAACGGTCC
>SLED01000151.1 GCA_007124945.1 Salinibacteraceae bacterium
AGAACTCCGGTTGACCCTCTTTCACAGCAGCCCACACGCCTCCAGGAAACTCGATTGAGCCGGGAGCGACCGCGTTGGCGCGAATCCCGTGCGGGGCGTGCATGACAGCCAGCTTCTTGGCATAGGCAATGAGCGCGGCTTTTGCTGCGGTGTAGCCATAGCCTGGCGATGGGTCAGCCTCCAGCCCCGAGATGGACGAAACCAAGATGATGGACCCGCTACCCTGCTCGGCCATCCACGGAATGACGTGCTCACAGGCGTGAACGGCCCCCATCAGATCGACGCTCAAACTTGCGGTCCAGTCCTCAAGGCTCGGTCCCAGAGCAAGTGCTGATGCATTGTGCACGAGAATATCGATTCCGCCGAAGGCTTCCCGAACGGTCTTCAGAAAAGCTGTCAGGGCGTCCGCATCTCCAACGTCGCAGGGTGCAGCATAGACGCTGACCCCGGTGTCGCTCAACTCCTGCTCCGTCTCCCGCAGGGCTTCCTCACCACGGGCGCAGATAGCCACATTAGCTCCCTCGGCCGCTAAGCCAAGGGCAATAGAGCGACCGATGCCGCGGCTTCCGCCGAGGACGACACTGTTGCGACCTTCCAGTTTCAGATTCATCCTCAGCGGTAGTTTATGAGCAGTAGTGGGCCCTATGCCCTGATGGTTTGGTACAGCGACGCCCCCAGTGGATAACGGCGTGTACGCAGGTACGTAGGGCACCAGACGCATCGCATCATCAGATTAGCACAGCTGACGAACAAAAGCTGCGCCTTTGCCATGGCATAATCGCAGGTATGCGGCTCCAAACGTTATAGTATTTGAGCCGCGGCTTATACCGCTATTTGCTACGTGTAACCAGTGAAGCGGTAGTCATTGGCGCGTGGCTTGATTGAGTGCCTCCACGACTCCGCCTACCGAAGTTACCGATCCGGCATCTGGGAATGCGGAAGATACTTTGCGCTGCCTCGGACAGGACGTACAGCTCGTGCTGCTGCGGTGTAGAGCTTTCAAGCCTACGTGAATGGCCTTACTGCCTACACTAAAAGTCTGCTTCCGATGCCGGTACCACCTCGGGCACTATAATGTGCAATGTCATCTCAAACCTGTACCAATAGCTGGTTTGTTAAGCAACTGGTAGAAGACACCTTTGCACCGTTAGCGTGGCGCTATCGATGCTGGAGGGACAGTGGGAAAGCAGGTAGCTGAAGGGTCAGACTAAAGATGACGTCGGTATACGGGAGAAGGGAGGTCATGAAACCATCGCGATGCGCTGCTCTGCTCGTGTAGATGGACGAGTGCATTCAGTCCGGTCGGTGAGATCCACGGCATACCCCGGCACCTGCTCCTCTAACAACCGGGAGGCGCGAGCGAGCAGGATGGTCACGATCATGGCTGATTCGTCTTCTGAAGTGCCGGGCACGCTGGTAAGATCAAGTGGTTACGTCAGGGAGAACGTCCGCGTCTCGCCCTGTTTCATCTCGCAGATCTCACCGGCCACACAGATCCGCGCCGGGCCGGATCCTCCGCGATCAAAGGAGATGGTCAACTCCTCATCAGTCACGCGAACTGAAAGCCAGTGCCCGCGGTAGCGTAGCCGCAGACGGACGTCAGAGAGATCGTAGGGGAGTTGCGGATTGAACCATAGCACCTCATCGTGCATCTCGAGGCCTGTTTGTACGCGCTGGATCAGATCCACCGTACCGCTCATCGCGCCAAGATGAATGCCCTCGGGCGTTGTGCCGCCCTGCACGTCATCTATGTCGCTGCGTAGGGCCTCCTGGAAAAATTTCGAGGCACCCTCCCGATCAGCCCGCGCCAGCACCCACGAATGCACGATTCCGCTAAGGGTAGAACCGTGGCTGGTGCGCTCCATGTAGTAATCGATGGTAGCGGGAATCGTCTCGGGATCAAACGGGTATCCCATGTGCTCGAAGAGGTCCGCGAGCTCCTCGGCGGAGAACAGGTAGAACAGCATGAGCGCGTCGGCCTGCTTACTGGCCTTGTACCGGTTAACGTCGTCGCCTTCCGCTTCGAGGATGCGGTCGAGGCGGTGGATGTCGTCGTATTTTTCTTTATAGCCCTCCCAGTCGAACTCTGCGAGTTCGCCATAGCCCTCAAACTGGCTGATGAGGTCACCTGCCGTGGACTGGGCCTGCCCCGGACTCTGATCTCGTGATCCGGACCCGTCGTGAAACGGGACGAACATATTGCGGCTGATCTTCTCCCAGCGCATGAGTTCCTCGTCGTCGAGCGCGAGATTCTCTCGCAAATCTCGCCGCCGTTTCTCGTCCAAGAATGAAAGAACGTTTGCAGCCGTGCGTAGCACCCACACGGCCATCACGTTGGTATAAGCATTGTTGCGCAGTCCGGGCTCGTCTAAGCCGGGATAGTGGGTCTGAAACTCGTCGGGGCCTACCACGCCACGGATCTCGTAGCGCTCGCGGTCGGCATTATACGTGCTCGCGCTCGCCCAGAAACGGGCTATCTCCAGTAGCATCTCGGCTCCATAATGGGCGAGAAACTCCATATCGCCGGTGACTTCGTAGTACTGCCACACGTTGTAGGCGATTGCGCTATTTACGTGTCGTTGCAACTGCGTCTCATCCGGAAGCCATCGACCAGATTCGGGGTTGAGATGCACGACCTGCGTTTCCTCTCTTCCGTCGCTGCTGCTCTGCCAGGGATACATGGCGCCCTCATATCCCTCTTCGCGGGCCATGTGTCGCGCTTCATCAAGGCGGTGATAGCGGTACATCAGAAGCGAGCGGGCCAGTTCAGGTAGCCGGAGCTTCAAGAAGGGAAAGATGAACAGCTCGTCCCAGAAGACGTGGCCGCGATATGCTTCTCCGTGCCATCCCCGGGCCGGGACACCGACGTCTCTTCCGATAGTGTTTACGGAGGTGGTCTGCAGCAGGTGGAAGATGTGAAGGCGCAGAAGGAGTTGCGTTTCGACATCCGACTCACCGAGCTTGATGTCGGAATAGCTCCAGTACTGCTCCCACTTGCGTTCGTGAGAAGCCTGTAGTTCTGCAAAAGAGCCCGCCCGCCGGACGGACTTCCGGGCGGCCAGCGTGGGCTCGCTGATGGCAAAATCGCGCGCGGTATGTAGCGCCACGATTTTCTCGACCCGCAGCTCTTTCTGCTGGTGACACGGCACGATCAGTCGATGGGCGACCTGCCCGTTGCCGTCTTCGTGCTCTCGTTGTGCGGGTGTTATCTCGCCTTCTTCGAACACGCGCGTTCGCGCCGCCTGCGCCATCCGAATATGCGACTGGTTGGTCCGCACGCTCAGGAAGATAGCATCCTCGCCTTCCAGTCCGGCTTCCAACACCTCCAGGTGCTCGTTGTTTAGATCCTGGTAGCGCTCCACATTTTCGTTACGCACCCTGCCGTCAAGTGCAGAGCGAATCTCGATGTCGCCGGACCAGTTGTGAGATTTCAAACGCCACTCGATGCCGGCCAGGTGGGGATTGTCCATATGCACCAGGCGTCGGCTGGTGAGGGAGAACTCGCGATCGGCCGTGTCGCGAAACCGCACGAAGCGCTCGAGTAGCCCATGGTAAACGTCCAGCCGATACGAAAAGTCGAGCAGCTCTACCGCATCGAGGTCCAGCCATTCGCCACCGACCGGTCGAAAGGTAAGGGGAAGCCAGTTGGGCCAGTTGACGAGGTCCTCGTTTTCGATCACCCGCCCGGCGATTTTGG
The DNA here is from genome assembly GCA_007124945.1 of Salinibacteraceae bacterium. Taxonomy (GTDB): domain Bacteria; phylum Bacteroidota; class Rhodothermia; order Rhodothermales; family Salinibacteraceae; genus Tc-Br11-B2g6-7. Next base: position 3,698 of record SLED01000151.1, read on the forward strand.
TTTCGAGGCGGTTGTAGCCGCCCGCGAGGTACGTGCCCGGGTAGTGCGCCTCACCCGCCTCGACCTCTTCGAAGGCCCCGCGGGTGACGAAGTAACCATTCCCGAGCGCGCACAGCGCCTCGCGCAGCGGCTGATCGTCGGGATTCCACTCGTTGTAGATGAGCTCCCATTCGCGTGCTTCACGATTTGCCATAACAGGTTGAGATAACTGCGTAGATTTCGATTCGAAGGTGGGTTACGGTGAAAGTGTTATGTCGCGTTGGGGTCTCTCTCTGCGATCTGATCGAGACGCACCTTTCGAAGATCGCTGAATACCAAGTTGGCGCCATGCTCGCGCAGCGCATTTTCAC
>SLED01000139.1 GCA_007124945.1 Salinibacteraceae bacterium
CCTCGTAGGTGAGGATATCGGTGCCGCCAATCTCGATCACCTCTCCCGCACTCTCCGGCACGCTGATGGCTTCGACCAGATACTCCAGCACGTTGCGGATAGCGATGGGTTGCGTAGGCGTTTTTACCCATCGCGGGCAAACCATCAGGGGAACGCGTTCGGTCAGGTAGCGAATGAGTTCGAACGAGAGGGATCCAGAGCCCACTATTACGGCCGCCCGAAACTCAGTGACCGGGACCGGTCCTTCACGCAACACGTTTCCCGTCTCCACCCGGCTCTGTAAATGCTCCGATTGGCGCGGGCCTTTCGGTTCAATCCCGCCGAGGTAGATGATACGCTCTACTCCATGCTTTTCAGAAGCGGAAGCAAAGTTGCGAGCTGCTTTCCGATCGATTTCCGCAAACGAGCTTTCGCCCTGGGCCAGAGAGTGTATGAGATAGTAGGCGATGTCTACGCCCTCCATGGCGCGAGCCACGCTCTCGGGCTCAAGCGCATCTCCCTGGACCACCTCCACGTCGTTTGCCCACGAGCGACCTTCCAACCGCTCCGGATTTCGAACGAAGCAGCGCACGGTATAACCCTCTTCGAGCAAGCACGGCACCAGACGGCCACCTACATATCCCGTCGCTCCCGAAACCAGTACCGTCTTCGTATCCATTGTCGATCGCCAACATGAAGGAAAAATGGGAAGAGTTTGACGCCTGGATTGTGACGCGCGTTCAACAATATCGCCTCCGCATAACCAATTCTGGCGGTCATTACGAGTTTATTGCAGGCGCCGTGGACCCGCGCCGTCCCGTGGCAAGGTACCAGCGATGCATGCGCGACAATGCAAGCGCGCCAACGAAATTTTTTATCGACCCAGACGGAGGTAGCACACTATGGCAGATCATCAGGAAACCCGCACGTGGCCGGAGTTAGCGATCGGATTGTACGACAAGCTTACCGGACGCGGAGCAGAGATTAGCTACGAGTTTGACAACTTCGATTTGCTCGTACCAAGTGGTACCGGTGACGACGTTGCCCACGCACACTGGAAGATGAACGGCACGCTCCGAATCCGCACCAGAGACAATGGGCAGTAAGACGTCCGGTGCAACAGAAGATCGGCTACGAAGTCAAGTGCCGTCAAATCGCAACAGATCCCCAGCCCGCAAGAGAGGGCTGGGGATTTCGAATGCTGGTCCATCATCATGCAGACAGTGTTATGAACCCATTAGAAGTGCTCGCCGACTTGTCGTTGGAGATCAACGGTCAGCCCATGCGTGTGACGTCGGAGGGGCAGACGATTTACCTTGACGTGACGGATCCACTTGCGCTGCGTTCGTTGCAGGAGAGCGCCGGTGGGCTCCCCAGGCATGCGGCGCTAATCGACTTTGTTCGGTCTGCCGAGTTACGTCTTGAAGCCCGATACCGGGGGTCAACGATCGCCGCATTGGGCGCGGGAGCACGGCCTTCCCGCCTGGCCCGGTGGGCAGGGATTCCCGGAGTTGAGGTGAGGACGGGAGCATTAAGCGCGGCCGTTGCCCGCTCGCGTCCGGTAGCAGCAGCCGGAATGGCCATCATAGCGACTTTACTACTGCTTGCCGTTGCGAAGCGTGTCCTCTCAAGCGCTTAAGGCACCGTTTCTGCGCGCGCAATTCGCTTTATTCGGCGGCCCGGGTGAAACGCTCTCTGTACCGTTAGCGTCGTATAGGTAGAATTGTGCTTCGGGGAGGTTCATCCCCGCGTCATTTGTCATTTACGTGCCCATGCAGAGCTCCCTGAAGATATCTACCGTTGCCGGTATCGGCATCTATATCCACTGGACGTTCTGGCTCCTTGTAGCCGGCGTGCTCGGTTTTTTCCTGTGGGAGGGAGGTACGGTGGCGGCGTTCATGGGGCTCGCCTATGTGGCAGTCATTTTCTTCTGTGTGGTACTGCACGAACTGGGCCACGCCCTCACCGCGAGGTCGTTTGATGTGCCTACGCGAGACATTACGCTCTACCCGATTGGTGGAATGGCGCGCCTGGAGCGGATCCCTGAAGAACCGGCCGAGGAGTTTTGGATAGCGATTGCAGGCCCGGCAGTAAACCTCGTCATCGCGGTATTTCTGGCGGTTAGTCTCAGCATACTCGGTATTAGCATTATGCCAGCTGAGCCGCTCGTGCCAAGTACGGGGTTCTTTGCCAACCTGATGTGGCTGAACATTGCGCTGGTTGTCTTTAACATGCTGCCTGCGTTCCCGATGGACGGTGGCCGAGTGTTGCGTGCCCTGCTGGCCGCCAACATGAACGACTATGCGCGTGCCACCCAGATCGCGTCGAATGTTGGGAAAGGGATGGCCATTTTCTTCGGGTTAATTGGCATCTTCACGTTCGATATCATCCTCCTTTTCATTGCCATGTTTGTGTTCTTTGGCGCACAGCAGGAGGCACAGCACGCGATGATGCGGGCGATCACGCAGGGCGTCTCCGTACGGCAGGCGATGATGCGTCGGTTTGCCATCCTCTCGCCCGACGACACCCTGGAGGTTGCCGTAGAGCAGCTTCTCAGTGGGTCCGAACAGGACTTTCCGGTTGTTGAGGATGGGGAAGTCGTGGGGATGTTAACGCGTTCGCGTTTGATTGAAGCACTGCAGCACCACCCGCGATCGACACCCGTCAGTGAGGTGGCCTCCAGCCGCTGCGTAACCGTCGAGGATTCGGTAATGCTGCACGATGCGTTCCAGAAGATTCAGGAGTCCGATTGCTCGACGCTCCCTGTAGTTCGAAAGGGCCAGATCATAGGGCTGCTCACGCTGGAGAATGTAGGCGAGCTGATGATGATATCCTCCGCGCTAAAACGGGCTGGCAATCGCGAAGATATGGAGGCGATGCTCCGTCGTGGAGAACATCCGGCGCTACCCAAGCCGCCGTCACTGTCCCAAAGCGAGCGGGAGCCATCTCCTGATCAGCAGTAAGGTGAGTGTGCAGCGAGCTGTCCTTTAGGGACGTAATCTCGGTTGAACGCGGACCGCATGGCGCTCTCGCGGATTCTCATTGCACTGTGGCGGCGAAACACCTACCTTGCGCCCTACGCCCGTTCATCCGTAATTACTGTGCCTGACGCATGGAACGACGCACCAAGATTATTTGCACCCTCGGCCCGGCAACCTCCGACGAAGAGACGATTCATGAGCTTATATCTGCGGGCATGAATGTCGCCCGGCTCAACTTCTCGCACGGCGAGCACGAGACGCATGCAGAAAACATAGCCCGGGTGCGGAAGGCGGCGGAGGAGCAGGGACGCTCTGTTTCCATTTTGCAGGATTTGCAGGGCCCCAAGATTCGGATCGGGAAGGTGGAGGGCGATGGGGTTTTGATCAAGAAGGGCCAGCAACTCACCCTTACCTCCGAGGAGCTACCCGTTAGTGATGCCAGCAGAGTGTACGTCAGTTATGATGGCCTCTCTGATGATCTCTCGATTGGCGGCCGCATCCTGATCGACGACGGCTTGCTGGAGTTGCGCGTGCAGGATATCAAGGGGAAAGACGTTGTTACGGAGGTGGTGGTCGGCGGGCCGTTACGCTCCCGGAAAGGGGTTAATCTGCCCGATATTCGCACGACAAGCCCGTCACTCACGGCGAAGGATCTGAAGGACCTCGAGTTTGGGCTCAGCCAGGATGTGGACTTCGTGGCACTTTCGTTCGTGCGCGATCAAACGGATATCGTTCGATTGCTCGATCGGATCGAGGAGAAGGGGAAGAATACCAATGTTATAGCAAAAATTGAGAAGCCCGAGGCGGTCCGCAACATCGACAGTATCTTGCGGAAGGCTGATGGCATCATGGTGGCGCGTGGGGATCTCGGCATCGAGATGTCGATGTCGCACGTGCCGCGTGCGCAAAAGACGCTGATTCAGAAATGCCTGCATGCGGCCAAGCCCGTTATTACCGCCACGCAGATGCTGGAAAGTATGATCGAGAATCCGCGCCCGACACGGGCGGAGGCCTCTGATGTGGCCAACGCCGTTCTCGATGGTAGCGATGCGGTAATGCTTAGCGGGGAGACGGCCG
>SLED01000003.1 GCA_007124945.1 Salinibacteraceae bacterium
AAGCGTCCTGCTGCGTATGCTCGTGCCTGTCCCAGTCCTAACGGGTTTACTGGTTCTGATTCCAGTGTGTTCAGGCTTGCGTACACGTTCGAAATATTTGTAGACCCCGTATTCTCAATGTTCAACTGCAGCTCAGGATGGTTCGTGAAATTCGTAGCACGCAACTCCATCCCCGAAAAATTAAAGAAATCCGGCCGAACCTCAACCTCAACCGATTCTGCGATAGACAATGAAATATTCGCATCGTCCGAGCTTGACAACTGCGCGGACACAATTCCTGTTCCTGATAGCGCGATCAGTGTCCCAACAGCGATGATGGCGAGAACGCCGTGTACCATCCACCGCTCAATTTGCCACGCCTTCAGCGACTTATCTGAGAGGTGACGGAATGGGTCTCCGGCGGTCTCAGCCAGCCCCCCACAGCCACACACCCATGAGCAGTACCAGCGTTTACCATAGAAATACGTGAGCAGCGGTGTGGCAACGAACGTCATCAGCCCGCCCCAGAAAATCATAAACACCCCGAGACGAGTCGTATCGGTGAAGAAGTCCACCGTCGACGGAAAGAGGTACGTGTGCTCCAGTGGCCAGAAATAATGGAAATAGAATTCGGGCTGATTGAAAAGCTGAAGTAGCCCGGGAAGCAAGAATGCGAAGCCGAGCTGAAAAAACATTACGGATGCCGTACGAATGATCTGGTACGTGCTGTGACGATACTTGATGAACATCCGGACCCCCATCACGAGCACCGCCAGCGTGTAGAGAAAACCATACATGAACCACTCATCAGCTTCTCGCCCGCGAATGATCTCGCTCAGCGGGTCGGTCATCTCTATGAGACCCGTGAGCGTAGAGGGAAAGAAATAGAGCAGCACGTACACGCCGGTGAAGATCACTCCCAGCACCCACCCCACGGCTCCACGCATGGTTGAGGACGAGAACATCAGCCCATCGTTGTCGATCCCAGCCGGCCGGCTCAGGTGGCGTTTAAAATAAAGATACCCACCACCGGAGAAGGCGGCTGTCGAAAGGAGAAGCAGTGCCCACGGTGCGAGTCCACCAGCGCCAACCCAGGCGACCAGCAGTGCGAGCGCCCCCAGGCCTACCAGAAATAAACCGAGCAGCTCACCTCGTTCAAACTGTGAGGTTGGCGCGGTGATTTGAAAACTTGGAGAGCTCTTAGCCACAATACAGTACGATTAGCGTGGAAGAAAAGAGGGTGATTAGGAGCCGATCGGGCTTAAGATTGCAGAATTGCTTCGGGAAACCGGTCGTGATACTGCGCCAGGAGCGACCGTTCATAACGCGCATCGAACTCACGATCGAAGTTGGCTTTGTGCAACACAGGCAGCACTTCAGATATCGTTTTGCGCTCCTCAAGCCATCTATGACACACGTCCATGCGATACCGAATCCCGATGAGATTGAAGCCGACAACGCGTTTGCTGTCCTTCTCCCAGTTAATGCGAATTAGCTTTGCTTCGGTTGGGTGCTGCCATACGAGCGTATCCTGCCCATCAGGCAGCACAGGGGGAATCTCACCGTAGGTTTGATACTCGACGTTAAAGAATTTCGCCGAGTTGAAGAAGGGCCCGGGGTCGTACGGTCTGTTATCGCCTGAAATGATCCGGGCGACCGCCTGTCCCTCCTTCCGACCCGTGTACCAGAGTTGATCGATGCGCCGATTTCCAATGCCATCTCGCTCAAACTCCGTGCAGTCGCCCGCCGCGTATACGTTGGGAATATTCGTCCGAAAATGCTCATCCACAAGAATACCGCGATTCGTTTCGATCGGCGTATTTTCGACGAGCGAAAGATTGGGAGTGACCCCGATTGTTATCCCGAGGAACTGGCAGTCGATGCGCTCACCATGGCTCGTGGTCACAGCTCGTACACGTTCTCCGGCGTCACCATGAATTTCTTTGAGCTCCGTGGCGAGCCGCAGATCAATTCCGTGATTCCGTATCACCTGTGAGATCATAGAGGACTCTTCCTCGGGAAGGACGTTGCTGTAGTACTCTTCCTCCCGGACAAGGAATGTCACCGGTATGTGTCGCGTGTGAAGCATTTCGGCCATCTCTACTCCGATAAGCCCTCCCCCGGTAACTACCGCCCGCTCGATTTCATCAGTGTTGGTCTCCATTTGTTCGAGGTCCTGCATACTGTATAGCCCCTGCACACCCTTCAATTCTTCCCCCTCCAAGCCCATAGCACGCGGCTGCGAGCCCGTGGCGAGGATGAGTACGTCATACGACATCGGGTCACCATCGCGTAACAGTAGCAGCTTCTGATCAACATCCAGCCCAGTTACATAATCCTTTACAAGGTCAATTCGATTCTTCTCCCAAAACCAATCCTCGTATGGCTTCGTGTCATCGAACGTCATATGCCCCATGTAGATGTACATGAGCGCGGTGCGGCTGAAAAAGTGTTCGGTTTCATCGGAGATAACCGTAATGCGCACGCTGGACGACTTCTTGCGCAAAAAGCGTGCTGCTGTAATTCCAGCGATTCCATTCCCTACAATTGCGACGTGCGTGGACATACAGCCTTGTGAGTGGATGTAAGTGGGCGTAATGACGGAGAGATCCGATATGACTCGCCTGTCAAGTCGTGGGTCTTCACAGCGCGCAGAACGTTACACCTCTAACAATTTTGATGGGAAAGCCCGTCATCTCTTATCTTTCCATGCATCTTACGTGGAATCAATGGCATGTGATCGAGAGACTGCTATATTATTGCGCACGCCCTCTCGGCATCAGCGCTCGACGTCGATTCGGAGAATCCCACATCTGTATGATTTACGGAATTACTGGCAACGTTCGAAAATCCTCGCTGTGGGAGCCGGCGGCGCGACTCGTGCAGTGGCTGATCATGCATCAGATTCCGTTCTTTGTGCACCATGATCTCCGTCCGGGCCTGGAGCGAACAGCGGGCATAACTGAATTTGAGCAGGGAACCGGGGGGGCAAGCTCGATTACCGACGTGTCTGATATTATCGTCTCCTTTGGTGGCGACGGTACGCTACTCCGCAGTGCGCACGAAGTGGGCCGCTCCGAGACGCCGATTCTCGGAATTAATATAGGCCGACTCGGTTTTCTTGCTGCAATTGAGGTTCGCGGCATGCTCGCGGCCATCGAACAGATAGAGGCTGGGGCCTATCAGATTGATAGCCGAACTACGCTGGAGGCCTCTATTGACGGGCACGCCAATACGCTTCCCCGGTCATGGACATTGAACGAGTGGGTAGTAGAGCGTGAGGGCCCGGCTGGCCTGATCTCGATGGAGGTGCGGGTGGATGGAACGCTCTTGAATGACTACTGGGCCGATGGATTGATCATTGCGACACCCACCGGATCTACCGCCTATTCGCTGGCCGCCGGCGGCCCGATCGTGATGCCCGGCTCCGGTGTCATTACGCTCAGCCCCCTGGCCCCGCATGCGCTGACCGTCCGGCCCATCGTCTTGCCTGACGTAGCCGTACTTGACATACGCGTGAACACACCCGGCGACCAGGCCTACATCCTGGCAGGGGACGGGAAGAGCACCTCTATTACCTCGCCGGAGGCACAAATCCGCATTCAACGGGGTAAACACAGGGTACGGCTTGTCCGCCTGAGCGATCAGCATTACTTTGATACGCTCCGCAGTAAGCTCATGTGGGGTGCGGCAAAAAATAAGGCGTGGTAACCCTTCGCGCCAATTTTAAAGTCGCAACGAAACCAACGACGCTGCTCCATCGTGCATTGACACTCTTTGATACAGGAGCCTATATTGCGCCTCGCTGGTCGGGTAGCTCAGTCGGTAGAGCAACGGACTGAAAATCCGTGTGTCGGCGGTTCGAATCCGTCCCCGACCACTTCGGTAAATTACACCGAACTTTGACAACGTAGGACTTGCGCAGGAACCCTCGGGTGCCTTATCGTTAGGTTCTTTTGAAGCAGAAACGGTCCGGTAGTTCAGTTTGGTTAGAACGCCTGCCTGTCACGCAGGAGGTCGCGGGTTCGAGTCCCGTCCG
>SLED01000192.1 GCA_007124945.1 Salinibacteraceae bacterium
CGGGTGGAAATGAGGGCATCACTCTGGGTCGGATGTCGCTCAAGAAAACATTCACCGGCGACCTTGACGCGTCGAGCGCCGGAGAAATGCTCACTGCGATGACGCCCACCGACGGCTCTGCAGGGTACGTAGCTATTGAGCAGGTAACCGGTAGTCTCGCTGGAAGGAAGGGAAGCTTCGTGCTACAGCACTTTGGCAGCATGCAGGCAGGCGACGAGCGACTCATCCTCGAAGTTGTGCCGGCTTCTGGTACGGGTGAGCTTTCGGGCCTCTCAGGACGCATGAGTATCTCTGTAGAGGATGGCGAGCATAAGTACGAATTCGAGTATGCGCTGGAATAGAAGCCGCTTTCTTTATTCTGGGGCGACGGGTAAAAAGTACCTTTACGCTGTAACAGGTAAGGTTTGCGAGACGGCCGCGAGGGTGAATCAGTGACCAGTTTGTTCGGATGGACGCCGTCGCAACACTAAGCCTCCGCCACCGAAATCCCTAATTCATCCAGCTGCTCCATTGAGCGGAGATGTACCGATTCACCGTGCAAACGGGCACGGCCATCCAGCAGTAGGTGCGCTACGAATGCGCCTACCGCCTGCCCTGGTAGCGGGCTGCCAGGCTGGGTAGTCCGGTCTCGAATGTAGGCATGAGAGACCAGTTCACAGACCGACGTAGGATGCTCGTCATATTCGCTTGCCAGTGCCTTGAAAAGCATATGCTGCCCGGCGGTCGCGATCGACACCAGTGCAGACCCCGGCCAGACATCAAAGGCCAGCGGCCCATTGACCGACATGTACGTGCCACCCTCCTGCAGATGAGGAAGAAACGCCTGGGCAACGCCAAAATGCGCCTTCAGATAGTGCTCCAGTACATAGTCAAGATCAGCTTGCGTAGCTTCTTGTAACGAATCTACACCATGCCACCTTCCCATTAGCGCCACCACCGACTGGGGCTTTCCCAACGTTTCAGCAATTTCTTCCGCTATTTCCGGACCTTCGATCTCACTACTTATCGTCCCGGTAAACGTGTGAAGGCCTCGCAGGTGCTCGGGCCCCAGGTGCGAGGCTAAATAAGCCTGTAGGTCTGCAAGGCTCTCTGCAGAACGGGACGGCACGGCTACCGAGTGGCCTCGCTCGAGCAGCGCCCTCACTATAAAGCCACCAACGTTTCCGGTGCCTCCTGCTACGACAATCACTTTCTCTGAAGCTCTCCTCATGGTCTATCTACCCTTTTTCATTTGTGGTGCGACGAAGATGTCGTGCCATTCGCGGGTGTGCTGTTCAAAACACCCCTATCCAGGCTCGCTTAGAGGCAACCTTCTCCTCTTGCTTTCGAATTGCGTCCAATCTGCTGTTAGAAGTCCATCGCTCATCCATCGCTTGAAAGTGACGACCCGTAATCGCATGGGGCACCTGCTCGAAGATCCACGCCCAGAATGGAATTGTCGCATCTGGAGTTAGCGAACTGCAGCTGTGCTCATCGGGATAGTTCGCGTGACGGAGCTCACCACGGAACGGTCCGGGGTCCACCGTTACCACCCCTACACCTGTATCTTGGAGCTCCTCGGCCATCATCTTGCTGGCAGTTTTCAGCACGTCCATAGCCCAACCATAGCATGTCACTTCGGCTACGACCTCTTGTCTCAAATCAGCGGTGATGTTAACCGCAAGACCCTGACTTTGCCGAAGCAGCGGAAGTGCAGCCTGCGTGAGTCCGATCGGCGCAATCACTCGTGCACGTAACGCTTCTTCCAGGCCACATACACTGACAGAGTGGAGGGAGCCTACCAACTTTTCCCCGTCTACTGGCATAGCATTTATCAATACGTCCAGGCTGCCTCTTTCCGCGGCTGCTCCAACGAGTTTCTCTCTGTAAGAAGCGTCAAGTAAATCGCCTGCGAACCACGTTACCCTCCCACCGTAGTGGCGCAACGCTTCGGCGGTTGCCGTAAGGGGCTTTTCCTCCTCGTCCGAGAGGATCAGATGGTGCCCACTGGCGGCGAGGTAGCTTGCAATCGTGCGACCAAGCCCCCGGCTCGCACCTGTGATAAGGACCGTTTTCCCCTGGTCCATGATTGTTCACCTCACTCTGATTCGTGTGTGTCCGCCCTGTGAGTATTACTCCCGAGTGCGCTACCGTCGGTACCCCGCGCTCGCGAATCGGGCCTCTCGCTCTCCCTTTTTCGGCCGGATTAGCAATTCAATATTCGAAGTTCGCAAGTCTTGAGGTGACCCGATAAATCACGGCGTCGGATTGGTTGCCAGCGTATTCTGCAGCGCCCTGATGAGCCACGTGCCTTTCGTTTCCGTCATTACGATCGTCATGTAGGCCTGAAGCTCCTCCTCCCCTCCGTGCATAGTAAAGCCCGGCCAAGCTGAAGAAACGTGCACCAATGCGATCGAGCGACTCAAGAATGCAATATCCTCGACCTCGAGCTGAAGGTTCATCGGCTGATCTGCCTCCACCAGGCGCATGTGAATGCCCCGGTGACCCTCGATATTTTCCGCGTTGGTGCTCCATCTCCCACCACCTCGGTGGACGTAGTCCACGTCGACAGTGAAGAGCTTGCCCCACGCTTCAATGTCATTGGCATTCCAGCTCGAAGCGAACTGCTGGATGACGCGCTCAATAGCTTCCTGCGCATCAGATTGACTGGAGTCAGCGGATTGAGCAGCCACATGGGGGGCGTACCAAAAGATGATCGGGCATATCAATGCCAGCGTGGCTATAGTGGCTCGCATATGTCTACCTTGTCTTATTGTCATGTCCTAAGCGGATACTCCTGCTACTTTCGATGCTACACGGTCATTCGTAAGGCCGGTACTCGAGCTATGAATTCCGGCTGCCTCCTCTCTTCCGCCACTCCGCCCATAGTATTCCGACAAGAATAAGCAGGAGCAGAGCTGGCACCAGTGGGCTATCCCCCAATACAAACAGATGCGTGATGATAGCGCCTACCATTGTCGAGCCCAATAGAAGTGCACCGTAAACCGTCAGCCTGGGCGCGAGCAGCAATACTGCACCTAAAAGCTGAACACCCCCCGTTACCTGCCGGAACCATTGCCCTATCCCGATTTCGTCGAAGAGCAAGACCATCTCTTCTGCACCGACGAGCTTCGCAGCGGCCGAAAGCGCAAAAATTAGTGCGATAAGCACCTTCATCGTCCATCTTACGGTTGTAGACGTTGGGCTTGGTATTGCTTTGGTATCAGTGGCAACCGAAGGTGAAGAGGTTGTGGAAGTAGGCATAGCATTGGGTTTGCGTAAGTATCTGTCTGAACGAGCATAGCGCGGCGACACTGCGCGCTGGACGCATCTGCAGAAAAGCGCTCGTGTATGTGTTTCGACGCACTTACCAATGAAATCTGTAGCAGGGCCACTGACATCAGGCAGAAGGTGTGTTTTTTGTTGGGCCGCAAGACCTGAAGTTATCCTGTCCATTGGTACAGGCCCGCTATCCCGCTACGGCCCGCAGGGTAGCGATACCCTATTCCACGCCGCATCCGAGAAGCTGCGGAATATCCACTTTCGGATGGATACGGCTTGCTCTGGAGCAACCTCAAAGAGACTGAGGTTACGCGGGACAGGCCAGAAAAAGCCTGTATGCTACAGTAATCCACTTTCCCGGGCCAGCCACACGGCCTCGGTTCGATTCTTCGCCTGCAGTTTTGAGAGAATCGAGCTCACGTGAAACTTGACGGTTCGCTCACTGATGTACAGCCGCTCGCCAATCTCCGCGTTCGAGCATCCCTCTGCCACCAATTCGAGAACCTCCTCCTCTCGCGGTGTAAGCGCGTCTAACTCTTTCGGAGCTCGGACTTTACTCAATAGTCGAGAGGCCACAACAGGTGGCAGTAGCGCACCACCGGCACTCACGGTCCGGACGGCATCAAAAATCTCGTCTCGCGGCGATCCCTTCAGCAGATACCCTTGTGCACCGGCCTCAACTGCCTCAATGATGCGATCATCCGAGTCAAACGCCGTAAGTACCACAATCTCGATGGATTCATTCGCCTTCCGAA
>SLED01000130.1 GCA_007124945.1 Salinibacteraceae bacterium
CGTGAACGCCTCGACCTTGAATGAAAGAGCGTCCGTTTCAGGCTATCGCTTAGAATAGGCCCAGCGCATCCACGTCAATGCCGATGTGGTAGCCGCGGGGTGGAGACCCATAGCTCTCGTTTGCGGCGCGCAGGAGCGGTTGGAGTGCGGGGGCTTCGGCGGTTCGCGGGACGCGGATGTGCGTATGAAAGCGGAACTGCTTCTTGACGCGCCCGACCATAGGCGGCTCCGGGCCCAGAATCTCGATCGGACCATCCTGCTGCTCGGCATGGCGGCGAAACACGCCGGTCCACTTGCGCGCCTCCTCCTCCACCCGGCGTTCCTTCGGACCGCGGAACTCAACCACCGTGAGTTTGGCGAAAGGCGGATAGCGGAGCATCTTGCGCTCCTCCAGCACGTGTGTCATAAAGCCCTCAAAGTCATGGTGCTTGACAGCACGGAAGAGCGTGTGATCCGGGTTGCGCGTCTGAAGCAGCACCTCGCCCGGAAGCTCCGCGCGCCCGGCCCGGCCCGCCACCTGGGTAAGCAACTGAAACGTCCGCTCCTCCGCCCGGAAGTCAGGTAGCAAGAGCCCAACGTCCGCACTCACTACGCCGACGAGGGTAACCCGCGGAAAGTCGAGCCCTTTGGCCACCATCTGCGTGCCGAGGAGGATGTCGGCGGCGCCGGTACGGAAGCGCTCAAGGATCTGGTGATGGGCGTTCTTGCGACCCGTGGTGTCGAGGTCCATGCGCAGGAGCCGGGCGTCGGGCAGGCGCTCGGCCAGCTCTTCTTCCACCCGCTGCGTGCCCGTCCCGATCTGCGTGAGCTCGTGCGAGCCGCACTCGGGGCAGGCACGCGGCAGTCGGTTGGCCAGCCCGCAGTAGTGGCACCGCAGATGGCCGCGCGCTTTGTGGTACGTCATCGTCACCGCGCAATCCGTGCACTCAGGCGCCCAACCACACCCCTCGCACTCGATGACCGGCGCATATCCCCGGCGGTTCTGAAGCAGAATCACCTGCTCCTCCCGTGCGAGCCGCTCCTCGATAGCCTCATAGAGCGTCTCCGACATAGCTCCCTCAAGCCGATGTTTTTTTCGTTCCAGTGTCAAATCCACCACCTTCACCTCGGGCATGGTCACCGCTGTGCCAGCGGCGTTTGGCACACGGTCGGGCATGGGCAAGAGGGTGTACTTGCCGTTCTGCGCGTTGGCGTACGTCTCGGCACTCGGCGTGGCGGTGCCGAGGACCACGGCGGCATCGTTCATGTGGGCGCGCATCACCGCGACGTCGCGGGCGTGATAGCGGGGCGCGGGATCAAACTGCTTGTAGGAAGGCTCGTGCTCCTCATCCACCACGATGAGGCCGACGTTTTCAAGCGGGGCGAGAATGGCCGAGCGAGGGCCAATAGCAATTTCGTACCGGCCGTGTCGCAGATGGCGCCAGGCATCGAACCGCTCGCCAAGGCTCATGCGCGAGTGCAGCACCGCGATACGGTCGCCAAAGTGGGCGCGAAAGCGCTGCACAGTCTGCGGCGTGAGGGCGATCTCCGGCACGAGGATGATACCCGTCTTGCCCTGCGCCCGCGCCGCCTTCAGCGCAGCAATGTACACTTCGGTCTTGCCACTTCCCGTCACCCCGTGCAGCAGGAAGCTTTCGAACCGTTCTTCAGTGATGGCCTCCGTGATCTCTTCAAGCGCGGCTGCCTGATGTGGGTGAAACGAGTGATCTGGCGGTGGTGCGGGTGGGCCGAGATCATCCAGCGGCGAGCGATTCACCTGCATTTCCAGAGACTCCAGCAGTCCCATCTCCACCAGGCGCCCGATCGTGCTGTAACTCGCGTCTGCGCGATGCACCACGTCAGCCTGCCGGGGCGTGTCAATGCCCTGAGCCAGAAATTCCGCCATCACCTCCATCACCAGCTGCTGCTTCGAGCCACGTAGCTGCTCCTTTGCATCACGCACGGCGCCGGGCGAGCGAAACGGCTCCGACAGACGCAGATGGGTCTCCTCCTTAACCGTCACCGCAGCATCCGATACACGCGTTTCCATCGTGATCAGCCCCTCATCCTCCAGCTTACGGACCAACCGCAGCGGTACGGTACCCAGGCGCCGACGAACGCCCTTCAACGTGACGGAATCATGTTCTTCCAGATCCGCCAGAAGAGCACGCGCCCGCCGGTGATTCGTCCAGTCTTCCGGAATCGGCTCTTCGGTCCGGCGAAGATAACTTTCGGTGGCAACCTCGGTACCGCTTGGCAGGGCAGCGCGCACCACCTCACCCCAGCCGCACACGTAGTAGTCGGCCATCCAGCGCGTCAGGCGGAGCATCTCGTCTGTAAGGGCAGGGGTTTCATCGAGCACCTCCGCGATAGGCTTCGCTTTAAAATCAAGCGTCGAGCCGTCCGCCGCAAGATCTACAGCCACCACCACGCCTGTCAATTTGCGCTGACGAAACGGTACCAGCACGCGCACGCCACAGGAAACGTCAGGCGCGAATTCGTCAGGGACGAGGTAGGTAAAGGTGCGGTCGAGTGGAACCGGCACCACAACGTCGACGGTCACAGCCGGAGGGGTTGGTGAAAAGACCAGCGCGCCTCACAGAATAGCTGCCCGGACGAAGAGATGCGAGCACCACAACCGGGTCCATGAGGATTTCGCGAGTATCACACCGGCGGCGTTTCGAGCCCGCCTACCTGGCGCTCGCTAACCTTCCAGAGGCGGCGCGCTAACTCTTCGTCCTGCGCCTTGCGGGCGGGATATTTCTCTTGGCAATCCTTAAAATACTTACCCGAAACCCCCTTCACCTGCGGTGACGCCGCCAGGTACAGCACGGTCTCGGCTCCTTTCTCGGTAGTCCTAAAAAACGGCGTGGCCAGACGCAAAAGCCGCGAAATCCAGTCACCATTGCGTTTCCAAATGTTCGAGGCCACCACGCCTGGATGCATTGCATTGACGGTAACACCGTCACCGTCCAGCCGCCGCGCAAGCTCGCGTGTAAAGAGCACATTGGCCATCTTGGAGGTGCAATACGCCTCATACCAGCTGTAGCCCTTCTCGCCGTTCAGGTTATCGAAGTCCAAATTCGCGTCGTGGTGCGCATCCGAGGAGACATTTACGATGCGAGACGGTGAACTATCTTTCAGCAGGTCGAGGAGCAAATTGGTCAGAAGGAAATAACCGAGGTGATTTACCGCCCACGTCTTCTCCAGCTGATCGACCGTGAGGATGTAATCAGTGAGATAGACACCCGCATTGTTCACGAGGACGTCGAGCCGGTCGAACCGGTCGCGTATCTCACCCGCCGCCGCTCGTATCTGCGCCTGCTGCGACAGATCGCACAGCACGAGGTGTAGATCGTCGTTTCCGGTATCGTTGGCGATCTCGTCTATTGCCGAACGCCCACATTCCTCATCGCGACAAAGAAAGATCACTTCCGCTCCCCCGCGTGCCAGCCCACGCGCCGTTGCCTTCCCTATCCCGGCATTGGCGCCAGTCACAAGGTGGATCTGTCCGGAGAGATCGGGAAGCTTCATTACCTCATCCCTTGAATTACTCAACTGGCTCAATCCGGAAGAGCCCGCCATCAGATTGGTCGGTGAGAATGTAAATCAAACCGTCGGGACCGGTGCGCACGTCGCGGATGCGGCCGAGCTCGTTGTCCAGCAGCACCTCCTCGTGCACCACCTCATTGCCCTCAAGTACCACACGGTTGATCTGCTGGAAGGCAAGCGCGCCTACGAAGAGGTTGCCCTGCCATCCCGGGAAGGCGTCGCCATCGTAATAGGCAAGTCCGGACGGAGCAATGGACGGCGTCCAGTGCGTGATCGGATGGACGAACTCGTCCGTTTCATCCGGATCGACGCCTATCGGCGAGTCATCACGGTATTCGGTGCCGTAGGTGGCTTCCGGCCAGCCGTAATTCTCACCGGGCTGCATAAGATTCAGTTCGTCGCCGCCGCGTGGACCGTGCTCATGCTGCCAGATGGCGCCCGTCTCGGGATGCACGATCATGCCCTGTGCATTGCGATTGCCAAC
>SLED01000080.1 GCA_007124945.1 Salinibacteraceae bacterium
CGCCGTGTGCCGCCGATTCGACGTCCGGGGCGTCGGGCCCCGGGCCGTGTGCCGCCGATTCGACGCCCGGGGCGCCAGAACCGGCGCAAGACGCTGCAGGATCGCCCGGCGGTGCTTTCGACACGCTCGCCGGCGGCGAAGGCCCTGAATCCGAAGTGGAACCGCTTACCTTCGACCCGCAATCCTGGCGCGTGCGCTCGGCCACCTATGTAGCCGAGCTCGAGCGCGACGGTACCTTGACGCTTACCGACCGATCGAGTGGCAGGCGTTACACCGGCCTCGCCACGCTCGTCGACGGCGGCGATGCCGGCGACACCTACAACTACTCCGCCCCTTCGCACGACCGGATCGTCCGCTCAACCGGGGCCACCGTCCAACGCTGCGCCGAGACCATCGGTCCATACGAGTGCGTTCTCGAAGCGAGGCTGAATCTCCATGTTCCCTCAGAGCTCTGTCGCGACCGGACCGGCCGCGCGGAGCGAACGACCGGACTCCCGATCACCGTGCGTTTCCGGTTCCGGGCCCACTCGCCGCTCGTCGGCATTACCGTGTCCGTCGAAAATCGCGCCCGCGACCACCGGCTGCGGCTGTACTTCCCGACCGATCTCAGCAGCGGCGAGTACCGACGCGAGACGCAGTACTACATCGAGCGCACTCCCATCGATATCCCTGCCGGCAACCGTGATGAGGAGTTACCGCCTCATGTCTCACGCGTCATGCTCGGCGCACGCGAGCGCGAACCGATACGACAATTCCCGCAGAACCGCTTCTCATTCATCAGGGATGATGATGGCAACACGCTGGCGGTGTTCAATCGCGGGTTGCCGGAGGTAGAGGCGATTCCCGAACGGAGTACCCTGGCGATCACGCTGTTGCGATCGATCGGTTGGCTCGCACGACCGGACCTCTCCTCCCGGATCGGCGACGCCGGACCGATGATCTATACACCCGACGCATACTGCCTGCGCCGCACGGTATTCGATCTGGCGATTGTCGCCGGAAGCTTCGACGACGCGGAGATTGTGCGCAACGCGGAAGAGTTTGCTACGCCGATCGAGCGAATCGACGCCGCGCCGGTTGACGACGCGGGCAGTATCGTGTCGATCGACAATCCGTTGATGTGCCTGAGCGCTTTGAAGCGGAGTGAATCCGGCAATGCGCTTGTGCTGCGGCTCTGGAACTCGTGCGATCGCCGTACCGCCGCACGGTTGCGTTTCGGCTTTCCCGTGGCCGACGCGCGGGTAACCGCAGCCGATGAGACGGGCGCAGATCTGCGGGTGGGTGCAAACCAGCGGGCGAGCGCAGATCAGCAGGCGGGCGCTGGAGCGATCTCAATAGCGCGCTGCGGTCGAAGCGATTTCTCGGTCGAAGCGAATGGGTGGACGATCGTGACGCTTGTTATCGAGCCGGCCGAATCTCCTGCCGAAGATGGCGGCGAATCGTTTTCGGCCGATCGCCGGGCACCGACCTCGCGCACCGACCTCGAAGCCGGCGGTCGAATCCACGATCTACCGCCGCTGGACGAGACCGATGTGCGTGCCGAATATGAGCGTTGGCTCGCCCTTGCGCGAGAGCGCGACAGTGCCGGCGAGGCGGTCGAGCGCCACCGACGCGAGACGTCCGGGGCATCCGACGACCGCAACCACAGAAATCGCGGAACTCCGGCGGATCGGTCCGATTACGACGGCAGCGGCCTGAGCGATGACGATCCGCGACTGGCCGAGCTGCGCTCGCACTACTCCACGCTCGTACGCGCCGCGCTGGAAGCCGAGCTTTCGTGGGTGCTGAACCGGGAGAAACTGCGGCAGTGGGAAGCCGGTGAAGTGCTTCCGGCCGATGAGGACACGGCGGCTCGCGAGGAGATCAGGCGAATCGGTAACGAGCTCAACCATGCGCGAATCGCGAAGCGGCTCGACGATTATCTGCTTTCGATGGCGCGCGAGTCGTATTAGTGTGTCGGACGTATATATGCAGCGGCATTCGCAGTACTTGCCGCCGCGCCGTCGGCCGGGCGCCTCGCACTCACCCGCCCCCGAACGCGAGCAGCTCGCCGTCGTCGGTAAACGGGTCGACGAAGTCGCCGATTCGGGTCGCAGGCATGCCCTGCTGCTCGATCGCGTCCCACGCCGCAGGCGACACCCACATCTCGGAGAGCTGGAGGGTGTTGCGAATGCGGATGACTCGGGCCTCGGACGGATCCCGGACCGAACAGGTACGCAGGGCACATTCGACCGCCTCCGCATCGGTCGGCAGAGTGAGCGGAGTCATGCCGCGTTCGAGAAATGTGCTGGTAATGATGTTGGCGTAGGTGGCGTCGAAATCGACCTTATCGTAGAGTCGCCGCGTGATGATGTCGGCGAGGCCGAAGCCGGTCGCGTTACCGTGAGAAGCGGAAGTCAGGTCGGTGCAGACGATACGGCGCACTCGCGGTCGTTCGGGTTCCGGCTCGCCGGCGATCCGGATGCGGCCGATAATATTCGTGTCGATTCCACAGCCGCTGATATCCTTTCCCATCTCGTCGATTACGAGCACATCGACGTCGTCGAGTGGCAGCGCCGGCATCGCAGCGCGCGCGTGCTCGAGTAACTCCATCTCCTGCTGTTCCATTGTCTCCGCCGCCATCGCGCGAATCTCCATCGTCTCGTCGAGCGCATTCTCGACGATTCCGATTCCGAGCCGGATCCGGCCGGTTCGAAGCAGCTCGCGGGCGGCCGGAACGATCATATCGCGCAAACCGGGCACCCCGTACGAGTGCATGATCTCCGCCTGGTCGCGTTTGCCGAGGCCGATTACCGCCATCTTCAAGAGACCGCTCTCGATGGGTGCCCGGAAATCGGTGTGTGGCTTGACCCGGTTGATCAGAACGATGCCGTCGGCCTCGGAAGCACATCGATCCATGTGCAGACGGTGGGGCACGGTTTCAGATGGAAGTTCGACCGTTTCCATTGACGAGTGAACCGGTGCATCGACCGACGCCTCATCAATGCCGTAGCTCGCGAGGACCTCCGCCTGTCCCGAGGCGGTCGCCCCGCCGTGCGAGCCCATCGCCGGGACGATAAACGGCTCGGCGCCGGCGGCGCGGCAATCGGAAACGACTGCGCGCACGATTTCGGCGATATTTGCGATGCCGCGACTGCCGCAGCAAATGGCGATTCGCTCGCCGGCGGCAAAGCTGACTCCACTCGCGGCGATTTCGGTATGCGTGGCGGCAGCGACGTCATCGATTCGCGACGCATCGTATGAGACTCGAATTCGAGCGAGCGGCGGCGCGATGGTCTTGATAGCGGTTGTCATGACTCCTCCGACCGGATAGTTTCCTCTATACTACCATTGTGACCGCACGAACGCGAAGTCGAGGAATCTCACCACAGGAGGCGCGCCGGTTCTATGACCGCTTCGGTCGCATGCAGGATATGCAGCGCTACGAGAAGCGGGCGATCGACGCGATGGTCGCACAGCTCTCGCCCGAGGGGGCGCGATCGGTCTTCGAGCTCGGCTGCGGCACCGGACGGCTCGCGCGGCAACTGCTGACCGACGAGCTCCCGGGTTCATGCCGGTACACGGCAGTCGACGTAAGCGGCACGATGGTAGCCATCGCCGCCGAGCGCCTGGCGCCGTTTGCCGCACGGGCTGAAGTCGAGCGGACCGACGGCTCCTTTCCGCTTCGCCACCGCGCAGCTTCGTTCGATCGTTTCATCGCGACGTACGTGCTCGATCTCCTCGATGAAGAAGAGCTTCGCTGCGCGCTCTCGGAGGCCGCGCGCCTGCTTCTGCCCGGCGGGCTGTTGGGTATCGTATCGTTAACCGCCGGAGAGCGCCCGCTCGAGCGCGCGATCACCGGCGTGTGGGCGCGTATCCAGCGGTTGTCGCCGCGGACGGTCGGCGGCTGCCGTCCGATCGATCCGACACGCTACCTCGACGCCTGGTTATGGCGGATCCGCCACGCGGAGACGGTGAGCAGCTTTGCGATCCCGTCGGCGGTTGTCGTCGCCGAGCGGCGGTAG
>SLED01000052.1 GCA_007124945.1 Salinibacteraceae bacterium
CCGCTGTGCCTACGCCACTTCTCTTGAGAAGATTGAGACCGCGGTGGAGCGTATCACGTCGTTTGCAGCGCGCCATCAGGAAGAAACCACCCCGGCATAGCCTTCGCGAAACATTCCGATTTGCGGCGCCGTAGCTCGCCGTCGCTTTAATCACTGTCCACATCCTGATCGATATTCCCGCTTATGTCCACGCGAGTAGACCTGAAATCTTTGATAGAGCGTGCCAGGGCGCTCGGAGGCTATCTTTGACGTTGCTCAACGGCGAGAAACAGTAGAAGAGCTGCGCGCAAAACGACTTGCGCCAGGTTTCTGGGATGATCCGGACGCTGCGCGGGAGGTCGAGATAAAGATTTCTCGGGAAGAGGAGTGGCTCGATGCGTTCGAGAAGGTAGAGCGTCATATTGATGATCTGGAAACGCTTCAGCTTCTTCAAGAAGAAGAGGACGACGCGGATCTTCAGCAGGAGATTCAGTCCACGGCAACGTCCCTCCAGCGGCTCGTCGACAAGCTGGAGTTGAAAAGCATGCTTAGCGGCCCGGATGATCATCGGGACGCGATCCTGACGCTCAACCCGGGAGCGGGGGGTACGGAAAGCCAGGATTGGGCCTCCATGCTCCTCAGAATGTACTCGCGCTGGGCAGAGCAAAACGGATTTAAGACGGAGCTGCTGGAGTACCAGCCCGGGGAGGTCGCCGGCCTAAAAAGTGCATCGCTTCGGGTAGAAGGCCAGCACGCCTACGGGTACCTGAGAGCCGAAACGGGCGTGCATCGCCTCGTACGAATTTCTCCATTCGACTCGGGTGGGCGGCGCCACACCTCGTTTTGCAGCGTCTTCGTCTATCCCGAAATTGATGACTCAATAGAGGTAGACATCAGCCAGGGAGAGCTGGAGCTGCAGACGTTCCGCTCGGGAGGCAAAGGGGGGCAGAACGTGAACAAGCTTGACACGGGCGTACGGTATGTTTGGGAAGGCCCCCTTTCCAATGGGGAGGAGGTAAAAGTCACGGCGGAATGTACCGAGGAGCGTAGTCAGTTGCAGAACCGCGAGCGTGCGATGACCATGCTCAAAAGCCGTATCTACCAGCTGGAACAAGAGATCCAGGAAGCCGAGCGCAACAAGCTTGAGTCTCAGAAGAAAAAAATTGAGTGGGGTAGCCAAATACGCTCCTACGTTTTCCAGCCCTACACCATGGTAAACGATCACCGAACCGAAACGAAAGTTACCGATGTTGACGCGGTGATGGATGGGGATCTCGATGAATTCATCAAGGCCTATCTGTTACAGCAAGCGCATGAGGATGCATAGACGATCGACCGGGAAACTTGCCTGCATAGCTGCCGTGTAACTTGTTTCAGACGCGGGTAGCAGCATCGTCCGGCGTGCGTGGTGTTTGACTGAAGGGGGGCTTCCCGAGCCGCCCTTTTTTGTTGCGCATCGCTCAAAGTCGCCGCCGACGCGTAGCAGGGTGCCCCCGACCCGGATGTGTAATTTTGAGCGATGCTTCGCGCGAGTGAGCGGAGGTCGCACAGCAGATAAAATAGTATGAGCAGTACGCCACCGGTAGAAACATTGCAGCAGCAGGTTCAGCGTATCGTTGAGGATGTGCTGACGCAGACGCCACAGTATTATCTCGTAGAGATGGATGTGCGTGGTGCGCCTGGGTCGCAGGTTGTTGATATCTACGTTGACGGGGACGAGGACGTGGGGCTCGACGAACTCGCGAAGCTAAGCCGAGACATCAGTTTTGCGCTCGACGTAGAAGATCCCTTCCCGAACAAGTACAACCTGAACGTTTCGACGCCCGGTGTAGACCGGCCGCTCCGGCTCATTCGGCAGTATCAGAAGAATGTAGGTCGCACGCTGCAGGTACATTTTGAAAAAGAAGATGCCTCGGGCAACACGGAGATCACCGGAGAGCTCCTTGCTGTTGAAGGCGATAACATCACCGTCCAGGAAGACGAGAATGAAGTGACCATTCCAGTTGATCGGATTCTCTGGGCGAAGGTCCGGTTGCCCTGGTGACACGGTAGCCGTTTATAGCGACGTATTGAAAACTATAAGGCAGGTATCCATATGCAGAGCACTGATCTTGTTTCTTCCTTCGCGGAGATAGCCCGCTCAAAGGATATTGATCGTGATACGCTTCAGCTGATCGTTGAGGACGTGTTTCGGGCGATGATCCGCCGTCGCTATGGCTCAGATGAAGCATTTGAGATTATCTTTAACCCTGACAAGGGAGATGTGCAGGTTCTCCACATTCAGGAAATTGTAGATGATTGGGATCTCGAGGACCCCGTCACTCAGATTGAAGAGAGTGATGCGATGGAGATTGATGAGGGCTTTGAGGTGGGTGACGAGGTAGCCAAGGAAGTGGATATCACCAACTTTGGCCGGCGCGCGGTGATGACCGCACGCCAGACGTTCCGGCAGCGTATCCGCGACATCGAAAAGGAGAACATCTACGAGGAATACTCGCAGCTTATCGGTGAAATTGTCGTCGGTGAAATTTACCAGACCCGGCGACGCGAGGTGCTGGTAATGCACAACCGTGTGGAACTGGTGCTGCCTCGCAGCGAGCAAATACGGCGCGATCGTTATCACAAGGGCGATATGCTTCGGGCTGTCGTCAAGGACGTCAAGCGTGATGCCGGGAGCAACCCGCAGGTCGTGATTAGCCGTACCGATCCAGCGCTGGTACAGCGCCTTTTTGAGCTGGAGGTACCGGAGATTGAGGAGGGCATTGTTGAAATCAAGCGCATCGTCCGCGAGCCGGGTGAGCGTGCCAAGGTAGCCGTGGTGAGTCATGACGACCGCGTTGATCCGGTGGGCGCCTGTGTAGGGCTCAAGGGTAGCCGTATCCACGCGATCGTTCGGGAGCTCAGTAACGAGAATATCGATGTGCTGCAGTTTGAAGAGGACCCTTTCCAGTTTATCAAGCGGGCGCTCTCACCCGCCAACCCCATCGCCGTAACAATCAACGACGAGCTTGAGCCGCCGCGTGCCAAGGTCACGGTAGCCGCCGATGAGGTTAGCCAGGCCATCGGGCGGGGAGGCATCAACATTCGACTCGCTTCCCGCATCACCGGATACGAGATCGACGTCTATCGCGAGATTCCACCGGACGAGGAGGACATCGATATCAGAGAGTTTCTTGACGAGTTTTCTGAGGAGACGGTGCAAAAGCTTCGTGATATCGGGTGTGACACGGCCAAAGCGGTACTTGAGCTCTCCATAGATGAACTTGTGCGGCGCTCAGGTCTTGATACTGAAACGGCAGAGCGCCTGATGGCGTCTATTAAGGCTGAATTCGAAATCGAATCGGAGGGTGACGAACTGCAAGTGTAACTGAAAACACCAACAAACCCGTGGTAGTCGGCGCGTCGGCTATCATCGTGAATAAAATGCTACGCGCTTGTTTAATTATTTGCATCTGTAATGGCGACGACGGAAAAATTTAAGAAGAAGCGGCTCTTTAAGGTCTCTCGTGAGCTAAATGTAGCTGTCGACACCCTCACCCAGTATCTGGAAGATGAGGGCTATGGCGATAGTTTGAAAGGCTCGGGGATCAATGCCGCGATTACCGAACCGGAAGCGTATGAGGAACTGCTCATTGCGTTTGCTTCGGATCGGGAAACGGCTTCGCGTGTGAAGCAACTCCGTGCGGAACGGCGTGCTGCCGAAGGCGACGGGGAAGCTGATGCTGAGGAGGCCCAGGAGGAAGCCGATGCCGTAGCCGAAGAGCAGGTTCAGGAAGAGCCTGCCACGGAAGACGACGAGGCAGCCGTCGCAGAGGAAGAGCCGGCTGCAGACGAAGAGGAAGCCGTCGCCGAAGATGTTGCCGACGAAGAAGTCGCCGGTGAGGAGCTCCCCGAGGAAGAGACAGCGCCCGACGTTGAGGCTGCCGATGCGGTGGCTGAGGACGAGGAAACGGTTGAGGCAGTTGCTGATGAGGCTCCGGAAGAAGACGAAGCTGAGGAGGCAGTTAGCGAAGCTGTAGC
>SLED01000140.1 GCA_007124945.1 Salinibacteraceae bacterium
CATCGTGCTAAGCGTGCCGCCCAGAAGCGGCAGCCATACCGCACGCAGGGACTCGCGCGCTGCCTCTGCCTCCAAGTCGTAGCCCGAGTATCCACGGGCGCGCAGCCGCTTTCGCTGCAGAATGAGCTGCTCGACAACCACGACCGCGTTGTCAATCAACAATCCAAAAACGAGCACCAGCCCGCCGAGCGTCAGGAGGTTCAGCGTAAGGTTGAGCGGGCCCATAAGCGCCAGCGCCACTGCCAGCGCCACCGCCACGCTAAAGCATACAATGGCAGACGCGCGAACGCTTTTCAGCATGAACAGCAGTACGAACAGGACCAGTACCAGCCCCAGCCCGCCCCGCCACTGCAGATCGCGCAGTTCAGCACGCACGTTCTCGCTGCGGTCGTCGGCCACAAGGAGACGCGTCTCCTCCGGCAACTCAGCCTGCAGCTCATCAAGTCGGTCCTGCACGGCGCGAGCTACCGAAAGCATATGACTCCCGGAGGCGCGCTCAATCCGCAGCGTGACGACCGGCTGTCCATCGATGCGGCTGACATTGCGCGTGGGGGCCGGCCCGATGCGCACCTCAGCGACATCGCGCAGGCGCACCGGTCGGTCGCTGTCCGACCGGTGAGCGAGCACCACATCCCGAAGCTCCGTCAACCGGTCTTCTCCAGGCGAGAGCAGCAGCGCAGCGCTTCCCCCCTCCCGTATGCGGCCGTAGACGGCATCACGTGTGGCCTCGGCCAGGCGCTGCTGCACCACGCTCGGATCAATGCCAAAGCCGGCGAGTCGATCCGGCGAAAGGCTGACCAGCAGCTCCTGCTCTGCTCCACCACGCACGTCCACATCAGCTACGCCCTGCACGCTGCTGAGCATGGGCGCCACCCGATCATCCGCCAGCTCACGTAGCCGCTCCGGGCTCATCGGCCCGATCAGTTGCAACGTCATAAAGCCCTGCTCGTCGCGTAGCGCCTCGGGGATGCGCTTGGTGAGCCGAGGCGTCACGCGCTCGGGCAGCGTGGGGCGCACCACGCTCAGCTGCTCGTTGAGCTCGGCCACGAACGGCCCGAGATCCACATCCTCCGACACCTGCACCGTGATGGTTGTGCTGCCTTCCTGCGAATAGCTTTCGATATGCTCCGCGCCCGGCACCCGCTGCACGGCGCGTTCGATGGGCGCGGCCACGTAGCGCTCCATCGACCGCGGCGAAGCGCCCTGCCAGCTCGCGCTCACACGCACTTCCGGGAGCTCCACGCGGGGCACCCACTCCAGCGGCACATCGCTGGCTGCCCACATGCCCGCGAGCAAGAGCGCCAGCGCCCACGAGAGCACGGCCACCGGGCGCCTGATCCAGCCGTCGTACCACTGCATACCGACATACAACGATTAAGGTAGTGTCTACTTCTGCAACATACGACTTCTTACACGTGCATGCAACAGTATTGCGGTGTCAACCCGCAGAGTCGTCCAGGAAGGACTTAACCTCTTCGACGTAGGCGTCATCACTCAAGAGTCGCACCTGCAGCGCTCGATCCATGCCCGTTTGCATCAGGTGGTAGAACACCGCAATGGGCACCTCCTCCATGAAAAAAACAACGACGCGATCCGGTAGCGGGTCAGGTCGCCGGGCGTAACCGGCGAAACTGACGACCCCGGGAAAGGAGCCGGAGATGGCACCTATACGCTCGACAGGCATGGGGCGTGCGAGGGTGTCGGCGCCTACCTGTCTATCCAACGAGGCATGAATGAAACGCGACACGCTGTCCGACACCAGCTGCCCCTGCAGAGCATCTGCCAGAAACGATGCGTACTCCCGGGCCGTGCCGCGCGTCTGCGTGGCAATCGCCAGATTACGCTGGTCTCGAAGACTTATCTCCGTACCGCGGTCACGGATTACGGAGAGAACCTCTTCCCGAAACGAACCCTCCTCGATAAACTGCTCGGTGAGTGCAAATACTTCCGAGCGATACGTTTCTCTGTCCATCCCACGTAGCGATTCAACCCGCTCTCCGGGCCTTTCCTCCATCTTAGGATGGCTCCAACTCAGTACCTGACCGCTGGACGGCAGTGGCGAGGCTACCTTTGACCAGCCCATCGCCTCGCGCAGCTCATCCACCTTCTGCTCGCCGAGCCGCAGCAAGAGCCAGTCTGCCGCGGCTTCGTCGTTGAACTGCACAGCCCCTCGGACGGCAGAGGCGATGCTCAGCGAGTCATCTTCTATCAAGCCCTCGTCCCTCAGCCGCTCCACCGCAGCTCTGTGCCCCCCCTGCCCGCGGGCCTCCAGATGGAACCGCCGCAGCTCGTCCAGCGCCAGACGCTCATCAGGGTCGATCTCCCCCGCCTCCACCGCGGCCCCGTATGCCGCAAGAAGCAGCAACCGGTACACATTCATGATGGGGCGCTCCTCGTCTGCTCCGAAGAAGATCCCCTCCTCTTCCTCCCCTACATCAAATACAACCAGCGATGCGTGCTCCGGTCGCTCGGCGACAAACGAAAGCAGATCGTCAGGCGTCTGCATCTCCTCAGCAATATTTGCACCCTCACCAAGCGCGAGCATGTTCGAAAACATCAGGGAGAAGGTGCCCCAGTTCAGAACAATCAATACGATACTGAGCAGGAGCATCACCCCGCCGGAGATTAGCAGGTGGCGCGCACATCCGCCCTTGGTTGCCTTTGACATGCGGTTACGTCGGGTCTATCGATTGGCTACGAACTTAAGATACAGACGCTCGGGCGTAGAATGAAAGCAGCAGCACGGCCTGGGCCATGCTGCTGCCGTATGGTTTTTTTGTTTATGATCGCCTCAGGCGCCACCCGCTTCGGTGTGCCCCGGATCCACCTTGGACGACTCGTACAGCTCTTCCGCTGTGATAACGCGGGGATACCGGATCTGCTCGATCATGTCCTGTACATCCTGCGGCGGTGCCTTTGTGAATTTCGAAACCACGATAATTGTGATGAAGGCGAGGATCATACCCACCGTGCCGATGCCCTGCGCACCCACACCGAGGAATTCTTCCATGATCGGCTGCTCAAAAACAAGGGGCAGTACCACGTGCGCTCGCATCAGGATAATCAGCGTAAATGTGAATGCTAGCCCGACAAGCATACCGGCGATAGCACCCTCCTTCGTGCAGCGCTTCCAGAAGATTCCCAATACGATTACTGGGAAGAAGGCAGCAGCGGCCAGTCCAAAGGCGAAGGCCACCACTTCAGCCACGAAGCCCAGGGGATAGATACCGAGGAGTCCGGCGAGCACGACCGCAACGAGGATAGCCAGGCGACCGGCGAGCAGGCGGCGCTTCTCAGAGGCCTCCGGGTTGATGATCTCGCCGTAAATGTCGTGCGCTACTGACGAACTGATAACCAGAAGCAATCCTGAGGCAGTAGACAGGGCTGCCGCCATACCACCGGCAGCCACTATACCGACGAGCACGGCTGAGAGGCCAGCAATTTCTGGTGTGGCCAATACGATGATATCCCGATCAATGGTGTCGAGCATAGCTTCGGCCGACATGCCGTCGGTCCATACACCGGTTTGAATGAGCCCTGCCTGCGCCCAGTTGCGTACCCACTCCTGCTCGGCAAGCATTCCCATCGCACCCAGATCGCTGAAGGAGCTGAGGATGTAATACTTGGCAAACATGCCAACCGCTGGCGCCACCGTGTAAAGAATCGCGATGAAGAGCAAGGCCCAGAACGCCGACCAGCGAGCATCCCGCACCTTTTTCACCGTGTAGAACCGAACTATCACGTGTGGCAATCCCGCCGTGCCAACCATCAAAGCAACGGTAATGCACACCACATTAAGCATGTTGAAGTTCTGAAACGGATCACTGTAGTTGGTGCCGAGAAACTCTTCGCTCAGGCCGTCCAGCCGGGGTAGGACATCGCCGATCGCGATGTGTGGAATTGGATTGCCCGCAAGAACAAACGCGATTGCAACCGCCGGCAGCGTGTACGCAAAGATGAGCACGCAGTACTGCGCCACCTGGGTGTA
>SLED01000072.1 GCA_007124945.1 Salinibacteraceae bacterium
CCGGCTTTCCGTGCCGCCTCCCTGCCCGTGAGTCCATTGAATTGCGTACTGCAGGAGTTCAGACACTGTATCGAGGCCGAGCTTTTCCTTTGCACGGCGCCGGTAGGTCTCGATTGTTTTGCGACTCAGACTCAGTCGATCGGTAATTTCCTCGATGCTGTATCCCTGCCCAAGCATCTGGAAAACCGCCATCTCGCGGTCCGTTAAATCGTCGATCGCAAAGCCTGGACTCGCTGATCGTCCAGGGCGAGCCACTTTGCTTAAGATTCGCGATGCCATGCGACGACTCAGGAAAACCTCCCCGTCCATCACGCCCCGAATCGCGTCGATGACGCGCTGTGTGGGCTCACTCTTCATCAAATAGCCGCTCGCACCTGCACGAATCGCACGTTCGGCGTATACGCTCTCATCGTACATCGAAAATACGATCACACTCACCTCGTTG
Source organism: Salinibacteraceae bacterium (assembly GCA_007124945.1). Taxonomy (GTDB): domain Bacteria; phylum Bacteroidota; class Rhodothermia; order Rhodothermales; family Salinibacteraceae; genus Tc-Br11-B2g6-7. Next base: position 446 of record SLED01000072.1, read on the forward strand.
TACTGGGCCCGGATATTTTGTACGAGATCGAGCCCATGGGCATCCTCGAGCGACACGTCCACAATCGCAACGTCCGGCCGTATCCGATCTATCAGCCGGAAACCCTCATCGGCCGAACTGGCCTGGCCGCTCAGATCCAGGTCCATCTTCGAGTCAATAACATTGCTTAACGCCTCGCGGATCGCCGGGTGATCATCAATAATCACCACGCGGATTCGGTCTGACTTGCCACGTGAGTCGCGCATAGGACGTGTGGGGGTCGATGAACAGAAAACGGTAAAGCAAACTCTCTTGCTTCGAGTAAAACCCTAACGGGCTCGAATATACAACTTTACTGCCTCGCGATCCACTACAAAAGGCGCATATTTTCGACCCTCACGCCCCCTTTCCCCTTACTATCGTCTATTTTTCCTTACCGACTGGCGCGGGTTCGTCGTTAGCGGGCTGCGCGTGGGTCCACTGAATGGCGTATTGCAGGAGCTCGGATACGGAATCGAGCCCAAGCTTCTCTTTAGCACGCCGCCTGTACGTCTCAACGGTTTTCCGGTTAAGATTGAGTCGGTCGGTGATCTGTTCGATGCTGTAGCCTTCCCCAAGCATCTGAAACACAGTGATTTCGCGATCTGTGAGCTCGTTGATCGGAAACCCTGGGCCGGCCGCTTTTTCTCCACCGGTACTTCCCCGAATGATTTGCGATACCATCTTACTGCTGAGAAATACCTCTCCGTTCATAATCGCTCGTATACCTTCGACGACGCGATCCGGAGATTCGCTTTTCATCAGGTATCCGTGGGCGCCTGCCTGAAGCGCTCTCTCAGCATACACGCTCTCATTGTACATTGAGAAAACGAGTACCTTCACATCTTCGTAAAGTGCAGTGACGTTTTGCACGAGGTCAAGTCCGTGCGCATCTTCCAGTGAAATGTCGACAATCGCTACATCTGGAGATTCTTTCTCGATCAGGCGAAAGCCGGCGTCCGCGGAGCTTGCCTGGCCACAAAGATGAAGATCGAGCTTCGACTCGATAACGTTTCCAAGCGCAACGCGAATAGCGGGATGGTCGTCGATGATGACGACGCGCGTGCGGTCGGATGTTCGTTCTGATGTACTCATGGGACTGGTAAACGTGTGGAATTATGATCGGCTAAGCTTCGTCTGAAGGTGCAACCGCAACGGATGGCGGGATAAGGCATCGCACTATCGTTCCTTCGCCGGGTGTTGACTCAATTTGCAGATCCGCCTGTAACGTGTGGGCACGATAAACCATACTGTCGAGGCCTATTGAACTATTTCGTTCGGCTTCTACCTCAAAACCTATGCCGTTATCGCGTATCTGCAGGAGAATCCGTTCTCCTTCGTTTCTAAGCGTCAGATGAATATGTGCGGCTTCTGCGTGCTTCAGTGCATTATTTATCGCCTCTTGTGCGATCCGATAAAGCTGAAGTGTGGCTTCACGGTCGGAAATGTCACATTCTCCGTCAAAATCGAACGAACAGGCCACATCAGGAAGGCCATCGGTGGTGTGCACCAGCTCATCCAGCGCAGCAATTAACCCCTCCTGATGAAGCTGTACAGGAGTCAGCCCGCGATAAATGTCGCGAACATGCTGCGACGCATCTCCGGCAAACTCGGCAATTTTTTCGGCCTGCGCTTTCCGGGGATCGTCGTCGTCAAAGCCACTTGAGGCAAGATTTTGGCTAAGCATCCGGACCCCTGTCATCAGCTGTCCGACGCCGTCGTGAAGGTCACGCCCGATACGTTGCTGCTGCTGCTCCAGGGCGGAGAGCATGCGGCGCTCCAGTTGCACCCGCTCTGTTACGTCGATTACGCTTCCCCATATTCTGACGAGCTCGCCCCGCTCTACCGTCCCTGCCACGTTCAACACAAAGTATTTGGTGGTACCATCAGGTAATCTCACAGCAAACTCCCTGTTGCGGAGCCTGTACTCAGCATCAACAAAGTCCTCTACGATCGCTTCATCTGGCAATATGTCACGAAGTGCACGCCCTTCGAGGTCGGCTATCCCAACCGCTTCGGCAATGCCCTCCATGACCGCGTTGAAATCCGCTATGTGCGCATGTTGGACGATGTGGGCAACTTGAATGGACGTCTTCGTACGCTCAGACACCGGACGGGTGAGCTCAGCATACCAGATCCCCTCGGAGATGGTTTCGACAAACGTCCGATAGCGCTGCTCGCTTTTGATGCGCTCTGTAATGTCTCTCAGTACCGTCTGCACTGCAGCCTGGCCGCGATAGTTGATCGGGACCGCATATGATTCGACGATCCGCTCCTGCCCATCAAGCCGTATCAGTTCATGCTGCATGGATGCCGGCGTTTTGCCCTGCGTAACAGCCTCCAGGCGCTCGCTTAGCTCTTCGTGCATCTCCGCGGAGACGAAATCGAGCAGTGAATATTGTCGAGAGATCACCTGTTGAGCATCATCCGCGCCGAGCACGCTCGCACCGGTGCTGTTGATGTAGACTATGCGGAGATCCTGCGTGATGACGATTGGGTCGGGATGGCTCTCCACAAGTCGTCTCCAGCGTTCTTCGCTCTCCCGAAGTGCCAGCATGGCATGATTCCGCTCGAGATACGTTGCGAGCAAGTCTCCGAGCACTTGAAGTACGCGTACGTCCTCTTCCTCCCACTCGGAAGGGATAAGCACATCCGACTGGCCGGCTTTTACATCATGCTCGATGCCGAGGTACCCGTAGAGTTCATCCTCTGACGAAAGGACAGGCACGGCAAAAGCGGAGGGCGGGTCGTCCGGTGCCATCCCGCCATCCCCCTGTCCGTCAAGCAGTTCGAACAGATTCTGCGGGAGGGCCTGTTGGAGATCAGACGCAGACTCTTTGTCTGATCCCTCTCGCGACCACACAGTAAGCCCCATACCGAGCTGTCTGGGAGTCACGTCAGCCAGTTCATCATCCCGAAACGGCTGGTCTTCCGTCGGAATGGTGACGAGGTACACGCTTGCCGCCTTGAGCGCTTCTCCAATCGTACCCAACAGCTCCTGAAAGTCAACATCCGCCGGTGATACAAGCATACGTGAGGCCATCGTTAACGCTCGCTCGACCCGGAGCCGATGGGCTACGCGCGCCTCGCGTTCACGTGAAGACGTAAGGTCGGTCACCAGTGCAATGATACCAACAGGGCCTTCGGGAGCATACGAAAGTGTAGCAGTAATGGAGATGCGACGCTCCTTTCCGCTACAGAGCCTGACGCAATCCTCGTGATTCCACTGCCCCTCTCGCCACATCAAGCGAAGTCCGCGATAGAGTACCGACCCATCCGCCTCCAAAAACTGACCAAGTACACCGACGGGTTGTCCTTTCACCTCGTCGGTTGTTCTGCCAAATAGCGCCTCCGCCTCCTTATTCAGCAATGAAATATCGCCAGCGGGCGTCAGGACAATAGCCGGCTTCCCGAGGCCCATCAACAGCCGGGGAGACACCAGGCCTCGCATTAGCTCGCTCGGCAGACCGGGATCGTCCGGCTCATCATTCCAATCCGAGGCCGCGTGATCAGACGCGGAGAGG
>SLED01000352.1 GCA_007124945.1 Salinibacteraceae bacterium
CCCGACATCATCATTACTGGCGATGATGGTGAGGAAGTCCTGTGCGAACTGAGCTCCGCCAACCGTGGAAAATGTATAGTTGCTGAGGTACTGATCACTGGGGATCATAGCCCCCATCGCCGGGTCGCCAACTCCTCCAGTACCTGGTCGCGTGCTTCCCGTCATGAACTGGGTTACAAAGATCGGGTTACTACCAGTGAAAATCTGATCATCTGGGGTTTCATTGACTTCGAAGAACTCACCACGGTTCAGGTTTGCGATTACCGAGCCGTTCGCCTGAACTTCTGTGTTGTCCTCAGAGGCCAGAATGCGGTACACACTTCCCTCAGGCCGAAGCGGGAGATTGGCTACGGGAATCGTGTTGCCCCACGTCTGGATCGGGTGCCCCACTTTGAATATATGATCACAGAAGGAACTGCCTGGAGGCACGTTCGTGCAGCGGTTACCACTCGTCATGCCTATAGGCCGGCTGGCCTGAATGCGTGTACCTGTCAGGTCACCTGAGGGACCAAAGGTGTTCGCCACGCCCAAAAACGTCTCATTGCTGTTTAGCACAATGTCGAGCGTCTCACCTGCATCGGTACTGCCCATTGCGGCCGTGGGTGTGATAGAAACCTGAGTGTTATTAAAGGGCGCTACAATCGCAAATTGAGCCCGGTCTGAAGTGACCAGCGTGGTGGGATAATGCGTGGTAAAGTACTCCACGTTCATCGCCTCTACAGGCAGCGCGAGTGCGGCATCCGAGGAGAAATCCCTTCTGTTAATCATATAGGCTACAAACGGATCATCGGCCGTTGCGCGGACGGCGTTACTCTGGACGGTGTTTGCATCCCATCCGTTTGCCGTACCGGGCGGTAGCTCTACAATTGTTACCTCATCGGGTACGATCGAGACTGTTTCCGTGAAGGTGGGCGCTCCTGCCGGATATTCAATAGAAACCGTGGTTGAAGCACCCGTTAAATGCAGCTCAATCGTGACAGAACTGTCAAAGTTTGGAATAAAGGTCATCAAGAAATCAGTGCCACGGTTACTGACTTCATCTTGTGCCAGCGAGCTTTGCACTGGAGCAAGGAATAACAGGAGTGTGCAAACCAGCAGCAAAGAAAATAAGCGGCTGGTTGTAGAACACGACGTTCGTGATTCATCGTACCATATTTGCCTCATGGCCAAACCTCCATCTCGGTTAGTTTAGGATCTGCAAAGACGACGAAGGCAGCTTGCTGCGCCGGTGGGTGGAGAAAACCCGCAAACTACATGAGGCACGAAATGGGCCGGGTCTTCTCTATTGTATGAAGCGCAAATCGTCGGGAAAAGGGGAAAGGACTATGGTGGGAGTCATCTGTCGTTTTACTACCTGAATGGCTGCGTTACTGGCTGATCAGATCGTGATTCCGTAAGCCATTTCTTGGCTGGGGCAAGCACCATCGGCGATGGCTCGCGCTGTAACAGTGAGATAGCCCTTCCAATCTTTCCATTTTCAGTGTTATACTATCGACTCTCTACTAACAGCCCAGATAAACCAGACAAAATGCCCAACTGGTGGAAGCAAGGCATCGTCTATCAAATCTACCCCCGCAGTTTTCAGGATAGTAGCGGCGATGGCATCGGTGACCTGCCCGGCATTCAGGAGCGGCTGGATTACCTGAAATGGCTCGGCGTGGATGCTATCTGGATCTCACCAATGTACCCTTCTCCGATGGCAGACTTCGGGTACGACGTGGCCGATTACACCGATGTGGACCCGCGGTTTGGGACGCTGGAGGATGCGCAGCGTTTGATCGATGCTGCCCACGATTACGGGCTGCGCGTTATTCTGGACTATGTTGTCAACCATTCCTCCAACGAGCATCCGTGGTTCCTAGAATCGCGCTCCTCACGGGATCACCCCAGGCGCGACTGGTACTTCTGGAAAGATCCTGCGCCGGACGGTGGACCGCCAACCAACTGGATTGACCGCTTTGGTGGAAACTCTGCCTGGGAGTGGGATGAGCAAACCGAGCAATATTACCTGCACTCTTATTTACCGGAGCAGCCCGACCTGAACTGGGGCAATCCCGAGGTGCAGGAGGCCATGCTAAACGTGCTGCGATTCTGGATGGATCGCGGGGTGGATGGATTCCGGGTGGATGTGGCGTACCGTGCGAAGGTGGCTCCGCAGTGGCGCGACAACCCGCCCAATACCGACTGGCACGAGGGGATGGATCCGTACAAGCGACTGCAGGAAACCTACACGAAGAACCTTCCGGATGCACACCTCGTGGGGCGACTGCTGCGCGATGTCGTGGATGAATACGACGACCGCGTCCTCATTGGGGAGGTGACGTTGCAGCCCGAGCGCCTGGTCGCCTACTACGGAGAAAACAATGACGAGTACCACCTGCCGTTCAACTTCAACCTGATTCATAGCGACTGGACGGCCGAGGCGGTTCGCGATCAGGTAGATCGCTACGAGCAGGTGCTCCGGTCCCCACGGCTCTCGGGCGAGGAGTGGCCGAACTACGTGCTCGGCAATCATGACGTGCACCGGCTGGCCAGTCGGATCGGGCCGGAGCAGGCGCGGGTGGCACAGCTGCTGCTGCTTACGCTTCGCGGCACGCCTACGCTCTACTACGCTGATGAGCTCGGCATGCCGAACGTGGATATTCCCGAAGAGATGGTGCAGGACCCGTGGGAGATCAACGCGCCGGGGCTTGGGCTGGGACGTGATCCGGCGCGAACCCCGATGCGCTGGGATGACACCGAAAAAGTCGGCTTCTGCCCGCCCGACGTAGAACCATGGCTCCCGTCCGGTCCTGAGGAGGCGCCTACCGTCAGTCAACAAAAAGACGACGCCGGGTCGATGCTTTCACTGGTTCGTCGCCTGATTGAGTTACGCCGATCCTCGCCTGCGCTTCATTCAGGCTCGTATCAATCCCTGATGGCGCCGGAGGGTGTCTTCGCCTACGAGCGAACGGGAGGGGGCGATGCGTTCATAGTCTTCCTCAACATGACCGATAAAGAACAGCGTTGCCCCTTGCCACCACACGTTTCGAAGGGATCGATAGCGCTGTCCACGCACCTTAACCGTAACGATGAACGTGTTGAGCTGAACGTGGATCTCGCGCCAAACGAAGGGGTCCTGATAGCTGTTGACGGCGCCTAATCCGCGTTGTGCAGCAGTTCATCCGCCCGGTTCGCTACTCGCTGACGGGAGGCAGGGTCTTCCTTCAGTGTCGCGTGGATTTCGCGCACACGCTGCGCGATCTGTTCATCATGGAAGGAGAATGCCAGATTCTGCACCTGATCTCTTCGAGCCCTTTTATCGGACTTGCTTTTTTCGTCCTCCGATAGCACCCGTGCAGCACCCCAGTCGATGTGTGTTAGCGTGGGACTCCCGCGAGAGAGTGAGTTTTCTTCTACGATGAAATTGGCGCTGTGCCAGTCGGGGTTGTTTACGCCGAGGATCTCGCAGGCCTGCTGAGTTGCGAGAATCCCCTCGTACAGGGATTGAGTCATCCGCTCTGGATCCTCCTGGACCCATTCCTGCACCGTTGGGCCGGGTACGTGATCTTCCACAACCAGCCCGAGCAGTGAGGAAAACCGAACGCCGTGGTCGAAGGCTTGATGCAATCGCGGGACCACGCCATCCTCAAGAATTAGTCGGACCCGCCCTTGCGGCATGACGAGGGCGCCGTCTTTTGTAAGGCTTGGCCAGTTCTCCGTAGCCCCGTCGTAGGTGACGGCGTCCATCATGATTTCGTGGAATGGCTCCGGAGCCGGCTGCTTGACAACGCAGCCAAGCTCCTCCGCAATCATAATAGTACTGCGGCGGTGTCTCCCGGCGATATATTCGCCTTTCAGAATGAGGCGCAGGCCCAGATCTTGAGCCCATGATCGTTGCATTGAGTCGATCTCTTCGACGACGTCCTGATCTCCGCAGGCCTCTGCGTGGCGTCGTCTAAGCTCAACGGTCACGAGCCGGTCAAGCAGGGCGTCAGCAAGGAGCAGCTCTGGCACCGGAGCTCCCTCATCGTCGGCCGCGATCCGGCTTTTGCCGGCAAGCGCATCGTGAAGGGCTGTTATGTGAGTGCTAACATTGTTTGCATGCAGTTCGCGGAGCCGTTCGAGGCGAGCGGCCGAGGGGGCGACAAGCGTTTCCTTACCATCCATCTCTTCCGGAAGGCGCCGGGCCACCTGCTTCGGGTCGGCACCAAAGTGAGTGATGCGATCCCCGTACGAAGCGAGCACTTCGAGATGGCTGAGGAGCGGATCGTCGGGGGGCGGATAGGGAAGTTGGCCCACTCCGAAATAGACAGGGGACCAGCCACCGAGATTGCGTGTCAGGAATCCTTCTTTCCGGAGGAAACGTTCTGGCACCAGTCGATCTGTGTGCGTTTCAACGAGGTATCCATGGGGATCACCGATAGCCAGAATATCGCTCAGGGCAGGAGTCTCACTGGTGCCGAGCTGCGAAGCCCATGCCCTTCGAGCGCTTTCTGACGGCCGCTGCCCGACGATGCGTAGTGAGGCGCCACGTGGAGCAGGGCCACGTTCACTCAGAAACTCAGTCACCGACGGACGCCTCAACGGAATAGCAAAGACGGAAAACGATCCGGAAAGAGACATGCCTGAGAAATGAGGGGTCCGTGTCTGTCGGTAGAGCGAAGGATTACGAGCTGCTCGGCCATGCCTGTTGAATGACGAGATAGCGGTGACTGGGCACCTTATGGGAATTAGAGGCTACAGTATGACTGTAATTCCGACCTCAAATGCTCTGCCCGGAGCGGGTTCAAAGAAGTTGTTGTTTGCGTTGATCGAGACAGATCCATTGTACTGTGTGTCAAACACGTTCCGGACGGACGCATGGGGCCGCACGTTGGCTCCAGCGATATGTAGCGTGGAGACGCCAGCGTGTACATCAACCAGCTCGTAGGCTTCTGACACTGCGGAATTGTCATTATCCGCGTAGTAGTCACCGACGGCATCAAACGCGACGCGCAGGTAGCCGCCCAGGGCTTCTACGCTTGCCGAGGCGGAGAAGCGCTGATCCGGGACACCGGGCACGCGGTTGCCGTCGAGGTCATCGTCTTGAAAAAGAATTCGGTTGTTCGTGTAGGCTGACGTGATCCGCAGCCACGGTTCAGGTTGCCACTGCAGCGCAGCCTCAAATCCGCGATGTGTGTTGGAACCGACATTCTCAAAAAAGACCCGTCCACCACTATCCGGAATTTCCTGTTGCACCAGGCGATCCTGGACGTTTAAATAGTACGCCGCCACGTCATACCCGATTTGTAGTGACGGAATAGTACCCCGTGCTCCAATCTCGGTACCACGCGTTCGTTGAGGGTCAAGCTGTTGGTTGAAACCACCGGGGCTTCCGGGGCGATTTACGAGTTCCGTTGTCGTGGGGGTGTCAAAAGCGGTGTTATAGTTGGCGTACAGGGTGGATCGCCCGAGTTGATAGGAGAGCCCTGCGCCCGGACTGAATGCGGTGAAGGAGCGGTCGCCAGATTCGTCAACGCCATCAACCTGGAGTCTGTCATCAAGAGAGAAGGCCACGCGGTCAATTCGGCCGCCAAGCGTGAGGTGAAGATCTGAGGCGAGCGGTAGGCGGGCGTAGGTAAAGGCAGAGGTGTTCCAGACGGTTTCCAGCTGGTCCAGCGTTAGCTCGTCCAGAAATTCCCGATTGGGGATATCCGTGGCGCGGTTGATCCGATCATCGCGCTGGAAGGATGCATCGATACCGGCGTCCCACTCAATCGATGAAAGAGAACCGGAGATCGACGTGCGCGCCCCTCCGTACAGACGATCGAAAGCGACGAATGAGAACGGCAGCGGATTCTCCAGATTACGAAAGCCACCGAACAGGGTAGCATCTACGTCCACAGATCTGAGGGGAAGGAGGAGCGAGGCCCCCAGCTGCCCCTGCGTGCTTTGCTTTCCGGCGGTGAATCCGTCGAAGAGCGTGTTCGCCTGCGACGGATCTTCCGCTACCTCATCTGCGGTGAGAGAGCCCGGATTCCGCGCATCCTGATCGACGAATGCACCCACAACGCGGAGTCTACTGTCGCCGAACGCCGCCATCTCTCCCGATAGCAAAGCCCGCGTGAATCTGCCATCGCTGTTAGCGCGATGTCCGACGCGTCGCAGGTCAGACACGCCGATGCGCCAGGTAGCATCGCCCGGACGCACTACAGCCTCGGCACTTATTTGCTGCAGGCCATGCGTACCTGTCCGTGCCCTGAGCTGCCCGGCAGGCGTATCGGCGGTAGGCGTAGTATCCAGAAAAAGCGTGCCTCCACTGCCGTTCCCCCAGAATAGGGAGGAAGGTCCGCGAACGAGCTCCGTTCTCCGAATAAACAGCGGATCTACAATATCAAGAAATGCCTGGCCGTCGGGCATAGTCAGCGGCACGCCATCCAGCAGGACCTGCACGCCCCGCACGCCAAAAGGTGACCGCCAGCCCATTCCACGAACTACGAGCCGTTCGCCCAGTGCAAAATGCCCGCGATCATTCATCCACACGCCCGGAACGTCCCGCAGAACATCCCTGACGTAGGTAGGCCCTTCCATCGTGAACTCGGTGAGAGGTCGTGGCTGCACGGTAACCGAGAACGGTGCCGAAACAGACGTTTCCGTCCCCCGAACAGCCTCTACCGACACTTCGGGAAGGTCGCCGACAATGGTATCCTGGGCAGCGTGATGAAGTGAGGGCTGTGATGGGAGTAGAAGGGCCAGCGAAAACAGAAGTGCGGTAAGCATCAGGAACAGTTACTTCTGAAAGAATGGTCAGAACCAGAAGGCGGAATCGCGTGAGAATGATCCCGGTCAGCGTATCCCGTAACGCATGCTTTACCAGCCGATACGCCGACGGGTGTCTGGTTCGGGCTCGGGTTCTGGGTCTGGATCCTCGGCCTCTACGTCGATCGATTCATCGAAGGGTGCGTCGGCCAACGTAGGTGTTTCGAGCAGATCGATCTCCATTTCAAGCGACTCAACGTGGGCCAGGGTAACGTCCGTAAAGTAGTAATCGAGAATATCCGTGTACTGGTACCCCTGTTCGGATAACCCGCGCGCTCCATACTGGCTAAGTCCTACGCCATGGCCGAAACCGCGACCCTCAAATACATAGGCATTGCCGCTTCGCCGGGCGGTAAACCAGGTGCTTTTCAGATCGCCATTCATCACATGCTCATTCGCGATCCGTCTGAACACGTCGGCACGAATCGACTGGCGCGAATTTCCTGTGAGGAGGTCTATCGTGCGAACACGGCCTTCGCTCGTACGATCTCCCAGAACAAAGCCGCTGACAGTGGTACCTGCATGCGAACTCAGAGCGCTAAGGAGTGCGTTTCGAGAGGCACGGGCCTCCCACGACTGGTGAGGTGAGTTTTCACCGGATGGATCCGGCCGGGCTCTCAGGTACGGCAGCGGGTCGGAATCCCAGACATCTTCGTTGTTGGCTGTGTGACCGCCACTGGCAGAAAAGTATACGGCCTCAATCAGGCTGTCAGCGTACGTGACGACTTCTCCGCGGGTAGCTCGGGTCGCCTCGTATGATACCGGTGTTACGGCTGTGGCCCCATCATACACCTGCGACATGACGTGATCCACATGATCATAGGCCTCGCCAAATTTGTTGCGAAGGGCATACGTGCGCACCAGCACCGCCATTGCTTTGGAGCCCTCAAGATCCTCGAAGCCGTACTCGCTGGCGACGACACTCGCGACGTAATCCTCAAGCGGTACATGATTCACCACCTGAAGCGTCGAAACGGTAAGCTCCTCTGGCGAGATTTCCAGATGTCCAGTGTAAGCCCGTCCACCAGGCCGATCCGGAATGCCGTCCGCCCGGAGCGCCACCGGCTTCCGATCGGCGGCCTGAACACCGAGCGTAAGAGCAAACAGCGACTCATCGCCGAACGAAGCGTGTACTTCGTCGCCGCGCCGGGTGACCCGTATTTCAGTATCCGCGGGGATTTTAACCAGGGCGTTGCCCGGATCACCGGCGAAAATGGTAACCGGCTGATGGGCGGTCAGCTTTAGTTCTTCCACCGAGTGCCCATCCAGGATACGCACGCGCACGTCTGAGGGCTGGGCCAGTACGTCGGGCGCAAGTAGTACACCAGTCAGCAAAGCTACCAGCAAGACGTTGTATCGAGCCATCATAAACGATCGAAACGGGAATTAAGAGAATGGAGCAGGAGCCGTGACCGTTGCACGGCGATCCCCATGTCGCAAAGATACAGGGTTTCATACTTTATTTCATCAAAAACACGCGCCCTGTTTTCTACGTTGGCAGGTGTCGCTGGTACATACCGGCGGCATTCATCCATGTTACATCAGATCACACAACAATCGTATGTTAATTGATACCCACGCCCATCTGTATCTCGATGCCTTCGACGATGACAGGGAGGACGTGATCGACCGGGCCAGAGAGGCGGGTGTGGAAGCGATCGTGCTGCCGGCTATAGATGTGCCGTCGATCCATGCGGCTCTCGATCTGTGTGCGCGGTTCGATGGGCTTTATGCGATGGCTGCACTTCATCCCTCAGCAACGAAGGAGGCGACAGAGAAGGAGCTGTACGAGGTAGCTGATTTGTGTGAGGAGGAGGCCGTTGTCGCAGTCGGAGAGAGCGGTCTCGATTATTACTGGGATCGGTCCTTTGATGATAAACAGCAATTCTTTCTCCGCCAGCACATCCATATGGCAGCTGAGAAGGGGCTGCCACTCGTGTTGCACAACCGGGAGGCAACGGACGATCTACTGAAGATCGTAGGATCCGAACGAGAAAAGCTTGACGATCCTGAAAGTCTGACCGGCATTTTCCACTGCTTTGTAGGGACGAAAGAGGAGGGAGAGTCGATTGTGGAGCTCGGCTTCCTGCTGGGGCTTGGTGGTATTCTCACATTCAAGAATAGCACTGTCGACGAAGCTGTACGCGAGCTACCGCTTCAGAAGATGGTGGTGGAAACGGATGCGCCCTATCTCGCGCCCGAGCCTCGCCGGGGAAAGCGTAACGAGCCAGCGTTTGTTCGGCACGTGGCAGAGTATCTTGCAGATGTCAAGGAGATGCCGTTTGAGGATCTGGCCGAGCGTACCACCCAGACAGCCCGTCAGATTTTCGGAATTGACATCAAGGCGTCGACGCTGTAATCGGTTCGGAAAATAGAAAACCCCGACAGCGAGTAAATCGCTGACGGGGTGCGAGGCGCCTTTTTACAACGCCATCTTATTTGAGGATGGAGTCTACTTGTTGTCGCCGTCTTCGTCCACGACTTCGTAGTCTGCATCCGTTACATCATCATCGGAAGCTGCCTGGCCGTTTTCCGGCGCCTCGGCGCCCTGTGCTTGAGCCTCCTGTGCCGCTTCCTGCTGCGCTTGGTACAGTTCCTGGCTGGCAGCATTCCAGACCTCATTCAGCTCTTCCATCGCTGATTTAATTGCCTCAACGTCGGCATCTTCTTTCTCCTTGACCTCATTGAGGCGCTCCAGTGCACTTTCGATACCTGAGCGCTGCTCGTCCGAGATCTTGTCGCCGTATTCGTCAAGGTTCTTCTGCGTGGAATACGCCAGTGAATCGGCCTGGTTAACGACCTCAATACGCTCGCGCTTCTTCTTGTCCTCTTCGGCGTGCGCTTTGGCGTCTTCCTGCATCTTGTTGATCTCCTCTTCAGAAAGACCGCTCGAGGCCTCGATGCGGATGGACTGCTCCTTGCCTGTTGCCTTGTCCTTCGCAGAGACGTTCAGAATACCGTCTGCATCGATGTCGAAGGTAACTTCAATCTGCGGAACGCCGCGTGGGGCGGGGGGCAGGCCGTCGAGGTGGAACCGACCAATAGTACGGTTATCCTTGGCCATCTCGCGCTCTCCTTGCAGCACGTGGATTTCGACCGAAGTCTGGTTGTCAGCCGCCGTTGAGAACGTTTCCGTCTTGCGGGTTGGGATCGTTGTGTTGGCTTCGATGAGCTTGGTTGTGACTCCACCAAGCGTCTCAATGCCGAGGCTGAGCGGCGTTACGTCCAGCAGCAGCACATCGTCTACATCACCAGCGAGTACACCTCCCTGGATGGCAGCACCGATCGCAACCACCTCGTCGGGGTTGACCGACTTGTTGGGCTTCCGGCCGAAGAACTCCTCAACCGTCTCCTGTACTTTCGGAATACGCGTCGAACCGCCAACGAGAATAACTTCGCCAATGGCGTCTTTTTCGAGACCGGCATCCTTGAGCGCCTTTTCCATCGGAGGAATGGTGCGCTCGATGAGGTCATCCACCAATTGCTCGAACTTGGACCGAGAAACGTCCATGTTCAGGTGCTTCGGTCCTTCCTGCGTGGCCGTAATGAACGGCAGGTTGATGGTGGTTTTCGAGGCACTGGAGAGCTCGATTTTCGCTTTTTCAGCCGCCTCTTTCAGGCGCTGTAGCGCCATGGCATCATCGCGAAGGTCAATGCCCTGCTCTTTCTTGAATTCGTCTGCGATGTAATTAATGAGGCGCTGGTCGAAGTCGTCGCCACCGAGCTCGGTGTCGCCATACGTGGCCTTCACCTCAAACACGCCATCGCCGAGATCCAGGATGGAGATATCATAGGTACCACCGCCGAGGTCGTACACGGCTACCGTAACATCGTCCTCTTGCTTGTCCAGACCGTATGCGAGGGAGGCAGCTGTGGGCTCGTTGATAATTCGGCGCACATTCAGGCCGGCGATCTTTCCGGCTTCCTTGGTCGCTTTACGCTGTGCGTCATTGAAGTAGGCCGGCACAGTGATGACGGCTTCCGTCACCTTTTCACCGAGGTACTCCTCGGCCTCTTGCTTTAGCTTCTGCAGAATCATGGCCGAGAGCTCCTGTGGCGTGTAGACGCGATCGCCCACCTTGACGCGCGCCGTTCCACCATCGCCTTCGGTAACCTCGTAGGCTACCTGACTCTTGGCTTCATCCACCTCGTTAAACTTACGCCCCATGAACCGCTTGATGGAGGCAATGGTCTGCTCCGGGTTCGTGATGGCCTGCCGCTTGGCAGGTGCGCCTACGAGCCGCTCGCCGTCCTTTTTAAATGCGACAACCGAGGGCGTCGTACGGGCACCCTCCGAATTTTCTATCACCTTGGCTTCTCCTCCCTCCATCACAGCAACGACGGAGTTAGTTGTGCCGAGGTCTATTCCGATTATCTTTCCCATAATTAATGTATGCTCTATGTGCAGATGGTTGATACAACACGCGTCAATGTCATGAAGGGTACACTCCAAGAACGATGCCGGGCTAATCGGCGCGCCACATTGGCAGAGCCGGGGGAGATAGGCCACCGAGACTCGCGAGATCTTCTACAGACAGTCCAGTTGCTCTGCCACGTCTGCAGAACGCCGCTCTGAAACATCAGTTGAACTTGCCCTTCTTGAAGTGCTTAGTTGAATCACGCTTATGTCCCTCTCATCCTTGTCTGCTTCTCCAGATCCAGGCGGAATGGTGTACACTCGTCACGTACCGAATGCCATCACCGTGCTGAGGGTATTGCTGACCCCCCTTGTAATCGTGCTGATGTTTTCGGGTACGTTTTGGGGAATAACGGGCGCGCTTGCGCTTTTTGTGATCGCTGCCGTTTCTGACTGGATTGACGGTAAGCTTGCTCGCTCCCTGAAGGTTAGCTCGCGCTTCGGCAAATTTCTCGATCCGCTGGCTGACAAAATACTCGTGCTGGGTACGTTTGTCGCCCTCACCATTTTAGAGCCCGCTATCGTTCCATGGTGGGCTGTAGCGCTGATTGCTCTTCGCGACGTCGGCGTAACGGGGCTTCGCTCGTGGGTGGAGTCGCGGGGCGGATCCCTTCGGACGTTACCGATAGCTAAGGCTAAGACCACAGGCCAGTTGACATTTCTAATTCTGATGCTGGCGGTACTCGCGCTCGCCGAGCGCGCCGATGCGGCTGGAGAGGCCGCCGCATGGCTGCTGTATGACACGCCGGTGATGTTTGTGCTTTTGCTCATCGTGGTGATTATCACGCTCTACACAGGCGTCATTTATTTCGTGAATCAAGAGCCAAGTGAACCCGACGCCGCCGCATGATTGATCGTTCGTTAGACGCTGAGCAACTTGCACGCGACTTACTGAGAATCGGTGCGGTTACCCTTTCGCCTAAAGATCCATACACCTGGTCGTCCGGCCTGAAGTCGCCCGTTTACTGCGACAATCGCCGCACACTCGGCTATCCAGAGATCCGGCAGCGTATCGCGAGCGCGTTCAAAGATGTCATTCGGCAAAAAGGCTGGGCGGTGGATGTGATTGCCGGTACGGCTACGGCGGGTATACCGCATGCGGCATGGCTCGCCGAACAGCTGTCGCTCCCGATGGCCTACGTCAGATCGAAGGCGAAGGGCCATGGCAAGGGCAACCAGATTGAAGGTGTAGTTGAGAAGGGAGATAAGGTAGTGGTAGTGGAGGACCTGATCTCTACAGGAGGCTCTGTTCTTACGGCGGTGAAGGCGCTCCGAGAAGCGGGGGCGGTAGTCACCGGCGTCCTTGCTATCTTCACATATGCGTTTCCTGAAACGACGCAACGTTTTGCACACGCAAAGGTAGACGTTTCCGCACTCGTCGATTTCCCGATGCTGTGTAAAGTGGCGGAAGACGAAGGCAGGCTTTCTTCAGAAGTAGCCGAGACGCTTCAGACCTGGAGTGCGTCACCGAAGGCCTGGTCGGAAGCGTATACCTGACATCTCAAACGTACTGCGGTACCATGCGTGTAGACATCCTCACTGTTGGAGACGAATTGCTTATCGGTCAGGTGGTGAATACCAATGCCACATGGCTCGGTGAGCAGTTTTCTGCAATGGGAGCCCGCATCGGCCGGATCGTTTCGATGGCGGACAACCACAACTCGATTCAGGCAGAGCTGCAGCGGAGCGTGGAAGTAGCGGATGTCGTGGTGCTCAGTGGAGGAATTGGTCCAACGCACGACGATGTTACGCGGCAGGCGCTGGCCGACTTCTTCGGTGTCGAACTCTGTTTTGACGCATCGATCTATCAGCGAATTGAGGAGCGGTATGCTGCTCGTGGACAGACGCCGCCAGAGAGTAATCGCGCGCTGGCCGAAATTCCGGAAGACTTTGAGGTACTAAACAACCCCATTGGTACGGCTCCGGGCCTCTGGCACACCGTTACGGATGGCGAAGAGACAACGGTGGTGATAGCGCTACCCGGCGTGCCGGGTGAGTTAAAGGCCATCGTGCAGGATTATGTCGTACCCCGGCTTAAAGATGAGGTCTCTCTTTCATCCAGTGCTCAGCGAACGCTGCTTACGGCAGGGCTCGGTGAGTCAGAGCTACAGGAGCGGCTTCAATCCTCTAAGCTCTTGGAAAACGATGAGGTGGAGCTCGCCTATCTGCCAAGTAGCAAAGGGGTGCGGTTGCGTCTAACGGCCCACGCCTCATCGGCGCAAGAGGCGCGGGAAAAACTGCAGGCGCTCGAAGAAAAAATTCGTGAACGGGTTTCCGACTACATCTACGGCATGGACAACGATATGCTTGAGGCGATCGTTGGGGAAATGCTGTTTGAGCGTGGATTGACGCTTGCGGTGGCAGAAAGCTGTACCGGAGGATTGCTTGCGGATCGCATCACGAACGTACCGGGCTCTTCGCGCTACATGAAAGGGGGGGTTGTGGCCTACAGCAACACGCTGAAGGAGGAACTGCTCTCCGTTTCAGTTGACGATCTTCGGATGCAGGGAGCTGTGAGCGAGGTTGTCGTACTGCAGATGGCCGAAGGAATACGTGAGCTTGCGCACACGGATGTAGGCATGGCCATCACGGGAATCGCTGGCCCAAAAGGAGGCACACCCGAGAAACCGGTTGGAAGCGTTTGGATAGGCCTGGCAACCGCCGAGGATGCCCGTGCCGAAACCTTTGTCTTCACCACCGATCGCCTGTTCAACAAAGATCGCTCGTGCACGGAGGCGCTAAACATGTTGCGCCGATTTTTACAGGAAGAGTCAGATGTACAAGATACCGCGGAAGTCTCGATTGAGGCTCCAAAGCAATAGTTTTTTTGAGGGGGTGACACACTGTTGTCACCCTGCGGTATTACATTGAAGAAGAGGCTGGTTCGAACCGCAATCATTCCATTTGATAATCGCCACACCTGATGTCCTCGAATAACGAACCGAAGAAAAAAGCACTCGATCTCGCGCTGAAACAGATTGACAAGCAGTTCGGCAAGGGGTCCATCATGCGCATGGGCGATACGCCGCCGCTCAACGTTGATTCGATCTCGACGGGTTCCCTTACGCTGGATCATGCGCTTGGAATAGGCGGCGTGCCGCGCGGCCGTATCGTTGAGATCTACGGGCCCGAATCGTCCGGTAAAACCACTCTGGCGACGCACATAATTGCCGAGGCCCAGAAGGAGGGGGGCACGTGTGCATTTATCGATGCCGAGCACGCTCTGGATCCGGGCTACGCCCGCAAGCTTGGTGTCGACGTCGACGAGTTGCTGGTTTCCCAACCCGATACCGGTGAACAGGCGCTCAATATCACGGAAACGCTCGTGCGGTCCGGAGCGCTGGATGTGATCGTTATTGACTCCGTGGCGGCGCTCGTGCCGCAGGCTGAGATCGAGGGTGAAATGGGGGATAGCCACGTCGGCCTTCAGGCTCGACTGATGAGCCAGGCGCTGAGGAAATTGGCCGGTATTATCAACCGGACGAAAACGGTGCTCATCTTCATCAACCAGATCCGGATGAAGATCGGCGTCATGTTTGGCAGTCCGGAGACGACCTCTGGTGGTCGGGCGCTGAAGTTTTACTCCTCCATTCGGATGGATATACGTCGCATCGGGGCCATTAAGGACGGCACCGACGTGGTGGGTAACCGCACGCGGGTGAAGGTGAAGAAAAATAAAGTTGCCCCGCCGTTTCGTGAAGCTGAGTTCGACATTATCTACGGCGAGGGCATTTCTTCGCTGGGAGAGTTGATCGATCTCGGCGTGGATGCAGGCGTGATAACGAAGAGTGGCTCCTGGTATTCGTACGGTGATGAGACACTTGCCCAGGGCAGGGAGGCCACCAAAGATTGGCTCCGCGAGCATGAGGAGGAGCGGGAGACGATCAAACACTCCATCAAGGTAGAGATGGGTATGATACCGACGGACGAAGACGAAAACGAAGAGGAAGAGCCCGAGGAACAGGAGGCGTAGCCCCGGCACCGTCTCTTAACGTCAGTACGCTCTTATGGCGCGATCGCAAGACTCCGAGCGAACCTGTCCACTGACTATCGTTTCGGGTGGGCAGACCGGTGTTGATCGTGGTGCGCTTGATGCAGCGCTTGGGTGTGGCGCTCGGATCGCCGGTTGGTGCCCGCGAGGGCGCAGAGCGGAGGATGGACGCTTGCCCGCGCGATACACGCTTCAGGAAACGCCCTCGTCCCGCTATGCTCAACGAACGCGCTGGAACGTCCGTGACAGCGACGCAACGCTGATTATCTCGCCTAAGTGTCCCGCGGGAGGTACGGCGTTTACGATAGAGTGCGCCGCCGACTATGCGAAACCGGTATGGCTTGCTTCGTTACGAACTGCATCGGCAGTTGAAATGCATCTGCCGCGCATAGAGGAGTGGATCCGTAAACTGCAGATCGTTCGACTGAATGTCGCGGGGCCGCGTGGGTCGGAGCTGCCGGCTGCATATTCGCTCAGCCACGCCTTCGTTAGCGCGCTTCTTCGAAATCATCATGAGTAGCCGGCTCTTCGTGTTCATCGGAGGGCCTCCGACGATGCCGCTGCGCGAAGAGATCTTCACCGGCATCAAGGCGCTGTTTTGCCCTCCACAGGAGAAAGAATATACCGGCAAAGGAGAGCAAAACGAAAATAATGAGCGGTATCCAAAGCGGGGCCTGTTCTCCGAAACGCCTGAACTGCCGGGCCTGAATTTCAGGAAAATGGATGGCTTTATCGATCAACCAGGTGATCAGGATGATGCCTACAACACCGGTGAACGCCATCCCACCGATCAATACCCTCCGCGGCGTGATCCACGTGTTGCGCTTCTCCTGCGTTTGCCGGTCGTTATCCTTCATATCAATCGGTGTTGGGTGTAGCTGATAGGCGCATCGGTATCCCTGATTCCGCAAGATGCGATTTAACTTCAGCGACCGAAAACGTGCGGAAGTGGAAAATGGATGCTGCGAGCACGGCATCGGCACCGCCTTCGGTAATTCCTTCTCTAAGATGCTCCTTTGTACCAGCCCCTCCAGAGGCTATCACCGGAATCGATACGCGCTCGGAAATACGGCGTAGGAGCTCGTTGTCATATCCGTCCTTGGTGCCGTCCCTGTCCATCGACGTGACGAGCAGTTCACCGGCGCCCCGTCTGGTTGCTTCCACAGCCCACTCAATGGTATCGAGGCCAGTGGCTTTGCGGCCGCCCTGCACGAACACCTCCCATTTGAGTCGATCGGTGCTAATTCGTTTGGCATCTATAGCCACGACGATACACTGCGAGCCAAATGCTTCCGCGCCGCGGGAGATGAGGTCCGGGTCTCGTATTGCCGCGGAGTTGATCGACACCTTGTCGGCACCGGCATGCAACATCTTCCGCATATCATCAACCGTGCGAATTCCACCGCCGACCGTCAGAGGAATGAAGACCTCATCAGCGGTTTGGCGAACGACCTGATGCATGATATCCCGGTCTTCATGCGTAGCCGTGATATCCAGAAAAACGAGTTCGTCCGCCCCAGATTGATCGTAGAAGCGGGCCTGTTCTACGGGATCGCCTGCGTCTACGAGGTCAACAAAATTAACGCCCTTCACGACGCGGCCCTGGTCTACGTCCAGGCAGGGTATGATGCGTTTAGCAAGTGCCACTGGAAAAGAAATGAGTTAGCAGTCAGGAGGTAGGTCTGCCGGTGTGCGAAGGCGGGCCGTGGAGAAGGTGTTCAGGTCAACTTTATCCACATCGTGCCAGGCCCAGAATTGCTGGCAGGGGAATCGGTTTTCATACAGCGCGCGGCCAATAATCACGCTGTCGACGGCGTAGTCTGACAGCGATTTTATAGCCATAAGATCCTGGTAGCCCCCGATCCCGCCGGATGCGGTAATGCGTGTCAGGCTAAGTTGCGTGCCAAGCGTTTTGTATGCCTCTGTGTTGGGCCCTTCCAGGGTGCCGTCGCGGCTTATGTCTGTATAGACGATGCGCCGTACGCCACGCCGTTCCATGTCGAGGGCCAGGTCAACGGCGTCGATACCGCTACCTTCTGTCCAGCCCTGGACGCGCACCTCTCCGTCTTTCGCATCAATGCCCACTACGATTCGGCTGCAGCCAAAGCGCTCAACCGCCTCCTGCACGAGATCCGGATTGCGAACGGCAGCGGTACCAACGATGACACGGTAGACGCCGGCCTCGAGCGCAGCTGATATATCCGCCATCGTACGGATACCACCACCGAGTTGAACGGGAATGTCCAGGACGTCAGTAATTCTTCGAATAACCTCTCGGTTGTGTGTATCGCCGCCGAGCGCTGCGTCAAGATCCACAAGGTGCAGCAGGCAGGCATTCTGAACGCGCCACAGCTTGGCGAGCGTGACGGGGTCCTCAAAGTAAACCGTTTCCTTGTCGTATTCACCCTGATAGAGCCGCACGCAGCGTCCGTCACGCAGGTCAATCGCTGGAATGATAAGTGGTACCATGCGGCCGGATCGGGTTGGTCGGACAAAGGACGAGGCAGCCGGGATGCGTTCCTGGCTGCCTCAGTGCATACGGCTATACAGCAAAGGGGGTGACTCTGGTAGTGAAATTTTTCAATACCTGAAGTCCTGCCCTGTGGCTCTTTTCCGGGTGAAACTGGACCCCTAAAACGTTGTTTCGGTGCACAATTGCTGGAAATTCCACGCCGTAGGTTGTAGTTGCAAGTACATCAGAGAATTGCTCAGGACGAGCGTGGTAGGAGTGGACGAAATAAAAGTGCGGTGATTCGGAAAGGTCCTGAAGTAGCGGATGAGTGCGCACTGACTTGATGGTGTTCCACCCCATGTGGGGGATTTTGAGCCGCTCCGTCGAATCGTCCGCATCCACAAGACTGGCTGCTTCGTCGGCGTTTGGGAAACGGACGACCTTACCGGGTAAAATTCCCAGTCCTTTGTGACGCCCCCGTTCTTCACTTTCTTCGAAAAGTAACTGGAGTCCCACGCACACCCCGAGGAATGGTGTGCCGGAGGCTACTGCGTCGAGAATGGGCTGGACGAGCCCTCTCGAACGGATCTCAGCCATGCATGCCCCGAAGGCTCCGACGCCGGGTAGGACCAGTTTCTCGGCGGCACGAACCGCATCAGCATCATCGGTTCGAACCACGTCCGCACCCACTCTCTGTAAAGCTTTCTCGATGGATCGCAGATTGCCGATTCCGTAATCAATGATAGTGATCATGTATGTTACTCCTCTGGAGAACTCAGCTGTTTTGATCTTTCAGTAGCAGTTGCAACGGCCTTTATCAGCATGGTGCGCAGACCGTGGCTTTCGAGCTCCGACGTGGCGGCGATGGCGGTACCACCGGGCGTCGTAACTTCATCGCGAAGTATGGCCGGATGCTTGCCCGTGTCGCGCACCAGTTTGGAGGCTCCGTAAACCGTTTGCGTCGCGAGCCGGGCGGCGATCGATCGGGGGAGACCCTGCTTCACCCCTGCATCGGTCAACGCTTCGATAAACATAAACACATAGGCCGGTCCGCTTCCGGAAAGACCTGTGACGGCATCCATAAGATACTCTTCAATCTCTTCTACGCTTCCCACCGCCTCGAACAGCGCTGTGGCGATAGCTCCGTGCTCCGCCTTGCAGTGAGGACCCAGCGCAATCGCAGTTGCACCGGCGTCGATCATGGCCGGTGTGTTTGGCATTGCCCGCACGATAGGGAGCCGCTGGTCAAACAGTTGGGCGATACTGTGCGTGGTGAGCCCGGCTAACACAGAAATGATCAGCGTGCCGGACTGTACGTGTTGTCGGATTTCTTCGATTACCCGCGCTGCTTGCTGGGGTTTAACGGAAAGTACGATGACGGAAGCGTCCTGGACAGCGCGTTCATTATCCGCGCTCACCTCAATTCCCGGGAAGGCTTCACGTACTTCCTCAAGCCTGTTTTCGGATTTCCTTGTCGCATGGATTTGCTCGCGCGGGACGTCTTCGCCCTTCAACATACCCGCGATAAGTGCTCTTCCGATACTGCCAGCGCCAATGATCGCAAAGCGGTGCGTGTGTAAAGCCATATGTTAGAGTTTTCCTTTCGTGGTGGGAAGCCCATCGTACGATGCATCACGGGCCACGGCCACGCGCAAGGCGCGGGCTGCGGCCTTGAACAGTGCCTCCACCTTGTGATGGGTGTTTCGGCCATGGAGTACCGAGAGGTGAAGGTTGCACTGCGCCTGCTCTGCCAGCGAGTACCAGAAATGCTCGACCATTTCTGTTGACAGATCGCCAACTGTGGGTCTCTCAAATGTGGCGTCGAAATGGAGGTAGAAGCGCCCGGAAAGATCAAACACGGCCCGCGCCAGCACCTCATCCATCGGCACGTAGGCAGAGCCATACCGCTGAATATGCGCTTTGTCGCCGAGTGCTTCTGAGATTGCCTGCCCAAGCGCTATCCCGACATCTTCAACCGTATGATGATCATCTACTTGTAGATCGCCTGAGCAAGAAATCTTTAGGTCGAACTGTCCATGCCGTGCAAACAGGTCCAGCATGTGATCAAGAAAGCCGACCCCCGTGTCGTTGGAATACGTGCCCGTACCATCAAGCGATAATTCCACCGTTACGTCGGTTTCGTTGGTCGTGCGACGAAGTGATGCGGTGCGGGGAGAGAAGTCGGACGCTGGCTGGGTTGTGGTATCAGACATGCGGATGGGGTGCGCGGGAAATGAATAGCGGGTGCTTCATCAGAAACGAAAGGTAGAACAACGCTAAAAAGCTGCCGTTGTCAATACGCTTTTGTACGTTTTGTTCGCCGTACAGCAACGGCACCTGTCATCGCTCTGCCTTACAACAATCCCGCCCTATGGCCACCAAGGACCCCGCCCGCGTACTCATCACCGCAGCACTTCCCTACGCAAATGGTCCTATTCACATCGGCCACCTCGCGGGGGCCTATCTGCCGGCCGACCTGTACGCCCGGTATCAACGCCTGCAGGGACGGGATGTAGCATTCATCTGTGGGTCGGACGAAATGGGCGTGGCCATTATGATGCGTTCGTTGAAGGAGGACACCACACCGCAGGAGATCGTCGATCGCTATCATCCGATGATTAAGGAGAGCTTTGATCAGTTCGGAATGAGCTTCGACTACTACGGGCGAACCACCTCCGAGGTACACCGCGAAACGAGTCAGGATTTTTTCCGGACGCTCGCGAAGAAGAATGCTTTCAAACTCTCTACAGACGAGCAGCTTTATGACCCGGAGGCGGAGATGTTTTTGGCAGACCGATTCGTACGCGGGACCTGTCCTGTCTGCGGTTATGAAGAGGCCTACGGTGATCAGTGTGAGAAGTGTGGATCCTCCCTGAGTCCAACGGAGCTTATCGAACCTCGCAGTGCACTTACAGACGCCACCCCCGTTCTCCGCGAGACGACGCACTGGTACCTGCCCCTGGGAGATCTTCAGCCAGAGCTGGAAGCGTGGATTGATACGCGAGAAGGATGGAAGCCCAATGTGAAAGGGCAAGTGAAAAGCTGGTTTACGGAGGGCCTGCGTGACCGCGCAATCACGCGCGACGTTGCGTGGGGAGTGCCCGTACCGGAGGATGTGGCCGACGAAGCAGGTGTCGATGGCAAGGGAAAGGTTATTTACGTCTGGTTTGATGCGCCAATTGGCTACATTTCGGCCACCAAAGAATGGGCCGCACAAACCGGGGCGCCCGAGCGCTGGAAGGAGTACTGGCAGCAGGAGGACACGCAACTGGTCCACTTTATCGGGAAAGACAACATCGTCTTCCATTGCCTCATGTTTCCGGCCATGCTGATGGAGCACGGCAAATACGTGTTGCCTGAGAACGTGCCGGCAAATGAGTTCCTGAACCTCGAAGGAGAGAAGCTTTCAACGAGCCGAGGATGGGCGGTCTGGCTTCACGAGTATCTCGAAGAATTTCCAGCCGACCTGCTTCGCTATGCGCTTGCTGCCACGCTCCCCGAAACCAAGGACGCGGATTTCAGCTGGACTGACTTCCAGACACGCGTCAATTCAGAGTTGGCTGATGTGCTCGGCAATTTCGTCAATCGCACCATGACGTTTGCGCATCGCTTCTTTGATGGGCAAGTGCCGCCACTGAAACAGGTAAATGAGGAAGAGCAGGCCGTACTGAATGCGCTTGAGGAGGCGCCGGCACGCATTGCACAGGCGTACGAGGCATATCGCATGCGCGAGGCAGTTTTTGAGACGATGCAGGTAGCCCGGCTCGGGAACAAGTTTTTCAACGACACGGAGCCGTGGCATACGCGCAAAACAGAGCCGCAGCGTGCTGCAAACACGATTCACATTTGCCTGCAACTGTGTGCGGCGCTGGGTGTGTTGCTCGACCCGGTAGTGCCCGATAGTGCCAGAAAACTCAGGTCCATGCTGCACCTCACGGATGTGCGGAGTGGGGAGCCGGAGACAGCGCCGTCAGAGCGCGGATGGATGGAAGCTGGTTCTGCACTGCTCCAAGAAGGACACGAGGTGGGAGAAGCTGTTATCCTCTTTTCCAAGCTCGAAGACGACCGAATTAAAAAACAGATCGATAAACTAAACAAAAGAGCCGAAGAGGCTATGGAATCAGCAGTTGATGAGAAGCAGAAGGCTTACGAACAAGCAAAGGAGCAAATTGAGTACGACGACTTTGTCAAGATGGACCTGCGCGTCGGTACCGTGACACTTGCCGAACCCGTCCCCAAGGCTGACAAGCTGTTGCGCCTGGAGGTGGATCTGGGCTATGAAGAGCGGCAGGTAGTCGCCGGCATAGCCGAGCACATGGAGCCGGAGGAGATTCAGGGCAAGAAGGTGGTGGTTGTAGCGAATCTCAAGCCTCGCAAACTGTTTGGTTTAGAGAGCCAGGGTATGGTGCTCATGTCGGAGGATCGCGACGGCGCCTTGCGGGTGATTACCACTGCGGGCGAAAACGGAGCGGTAGTGCGGTAAGTGTATTTAGCCTTGCTCAGGGAACAGCCAGAAAAAGCAGCGTGTTTTTGTTGATTGCCTTCTAACTGTAAGCCACTGTCACACGTATGAATATCGGCCCGATAGACTTTGGGGAGAAACCCATTTTCCTGGCTCCGATGGAGGATGTCAGCGATCCGCCGTTTCGCATGCTGTGCAAGCGGTTCGGCGCAGATATGATGTATACGGAGTTTATCTCGTCCGGAGGGCTGGTTCACGATGCGGATGACTGCCTGCAGAAGCTCGATATCTACGATGAAGAACGCCCTGTAGGGATACAGATTTTTGGAGGTAACATAGAGCAGGTGCGGGCTGCGACACCGATTGTGGATCGTATCGGGCCTGATCTTATCGACATCAATTTCGGGTGTCCGGTCCGTCGGGTCGTCTGTAAGGATGGGGGTGCTGGTATCCTCCGTAATCTTCCGAAGATGGAGCGTATCACGCGTGCGGTAGTGGAAGAAGCCACGCGCCCGGTAACGGTGAAGACGCGACTGGGATGGAACGATCAGTCCATCCAGATTCTGGATGTGGCCCGCATGCTGGAAGACTGCGGAATTCAGGCGCTTGCCGTTCACGCTCGCACACGGTCCCAGATGTACAAGGGAGAAGCACGGTGGCACTGGCTGCGCCGGTTGAAAGAGGAGGGAGTGCAAAATATTCCGCTTATCGGAAACGGTGATGCCACCTCACCCGAACTTATCGAGAAAATGTTCGACGAAACCGGGGTGGATGCTGTTATGATCGGGCGGGGTGCGATCGGCAACCCGTGGATCTTCCGAGATGCCAAGATCTACCGTGAAACGGGTGAGGTGCCACCGCCACCCACATGGGAAGAACGCATCAGCATCGTGGCGGAGCACTTGACGCTCAAGTGTGAATGGCTTGGCGAGCGTACGGGCGTTCTTGAGATGCGACGCATGTATAGCGGGTATTTCAAGGGCTTCAGGAATGCCAGCAAGCTGCGCCATCTGCTGATGCAGGAGGAGGAGAAGGACCGCGTGCTGGAGGTCTTGATGAACTTTGATCAGCATCAGGCCGACACGCAAGTAACCGTTCCGGCCAAACGAGCAGCGAAGAAGGCCATTCCGGCGGCGGTACAGGCCAAGCTACCCACGCCTTCGCGCAAGAAAAAGAAGCCGAAAGCTACCTCAACAGCTTAGGCCGCGGTGCGCTGCGTGCGGAAGAGAAGCTCGTCGAGCCCGAGCACAATGCTGGCTACCACCGCGAAGAGTCCCAGAGCAAATACCGGCTGCCAGATTACGAGCCCACCAAGGCAGCCCAGGACGCTCCCGAGGTACTTGATGTAGTTCAGTTGCTCGTTGGTCGTGCGCCAGAGCAGATCCTCAAGCTCCCGCTCATCGTAGGCCTGCAGCTTGCGCATGACCATATCGTAGACGTCAAGCTGCTCTACGAACCGGAGGATGGCTTTCGTCGCTACCTCCTCAATCTTGTCCGATCGTTCCTCAAGCTCGTGCGGTAGCCGATCGAGAAGCGTATCGAGTCCTTCCAGCGCAGTATCGAGCGAATGGGGGAGCTCCTGCACCGCCTGATCGATGCGCCGCTGAAAGTCGTCCTCGTTTAGAAAGCGGTAGGTCCGCAGCGCAAACCCGCCCAGACCGGTGCCTGCGTACTGGTGCATCTTTTCCACGGTAAAGTCCGTGATGCGGTCGCGGACGTCCTTGCGCCGAAGCAGCTGGTGGGCATAGGATGTGGTGACTTGCTTCAGTTCCGCCCGAAAGTCCGGGTCGCGGGTTACATCAGTGACCATCTGGACGCCGAGCTCGCGGTAACGGGGAATGATGCCGCTTTCGTGAACCTTCTGCTTGATTACCTCCTCATTAAGAAGGTCGTTTGCGACCGCCTGGGCAAGGCGAAACGCGATGCGATCGCGTTGTGCTGGTACGAGCCCCTGCCCGAGAATGGGCCGCTGCTGCCTCGGTTGAAAGAGCATTGTGATGGCCAGCCAGTTGGTCAGGAATCCGATCAACCCGCTCACGGCCACAATACGAAGCAGGCCCTCCAGCGGATACGTCCAGCCAAAGAAGGGAAGAACGAGCCCGTTGAAGTCCCAGGCGAACGATCCAAGAAAGGCAGCGAAGAGCAAAAAAGGAACGGCTCGGAGGATGGGTAGCACCCAGCGATAGCTTCCACTGCTACGAGGAGGCTCCGGATATCCGGCGTCCGGACGGACGGGAGGCGGTCGATGCCGTTCAAGATAGCGGGCGAACAGCTTTTGAAAAGCACGAGCCGATGGGCCTGCCCCCCCAGTAGAGTCAGAATCGCGTTGCGGATCCGCAGCAGGAGCATCATCAAAATCAGCTACGGTGTCCCAGCCGTTTACATCGCGCTTGTTGGAGGGTCGATCCATTAAAATAACTGAGCACCTGCCAGAGCAGCCCCAATGCAGAAGGTCATCAATCGCATAGGACCTCTGCGGATGCTAAAAGATATCGATTAGCTTCAGCTCTTTGAGATACCGGCGGGGGTTTTGTTGGAAGTCGTCAATAAGCTCGTGTAACCGCACCACCGTCGAGTCCATCCTGTGATATAGTTGCGGATCGTTCACGAGGAGGCCAAGCGTGCCCTCACCCGATTCAATCTGTTCCAAAATATTGTCCAGTCGGTCTGTAGAGCGTTCTACCGAGTCAAGATTGCTGTCGAGTCGCTTTATCAGGTGTTGCACATCCTGGAGGGTAGCTTCGATCTCATCTTCACTGCCTTCGGCAATACGGTTGAGCGATCCCGTAAGATGCGCTACGCTGTCAAGCGTAGCAGCCAGGCGTTGCTGTTCCTCCCGAAGCACGCGGTTTACCTGGTCGGAGGTGCGCTCCACCGACTGAAGCGTTTTGCGGAAATCACTATCGGGTTCTTCCAGCAAGCGCGACACGCTGCTCATGGTAGAGGTCATGCCAATCATCAGACTGTCGGCACGGTTGACCAGTGCCGGGGCCCTATCGGCTATGTCACCGAAAAAGTCTTCTTCGTGACTCGGCACCAGACCACCACGCGGTATCCGTTCATTGTCGGCCGGGCCGAGTGAGAGGTCAAGCTTTACATCGCCGATAGCGCTGAATCCGGTAATGCTGGCTGATGAACCTTCCGTTATCCGAATTCGCTGCTCAACATAGAAATCGACACGCACCTGGCGCTCGTCTGCGTCATACCCAACGCGTCTAACTGCACCCACGGAGACTCCATTTACCCGCACGGGGCTTCCAGAGGTAATGCCGGCTGCGTTCTCAACAAGTGAATAGTAGGAGTCCGTTGTTTCGAAAAGCGGAAGGTCCTGGAAATATCGCAAACCGAGCACAAACACGAGCGCGGCAACCACCAGGGCCAGTCCAACTTTCAGTTCGTCAGAATATTTCACAAGTGACAGGCGTTAGTCAGTTTACTTATTAGTGGCGGCAGCAGGTTTGCCAATCTGGTACTCGCTGGCCCGGACGAAGCCGTTCAGTACGGGGTCCTCGGCTGTGTGAAGTTCGTCGATGGTACCCAACCAGCGGATGCGTTGGTCATGGATGAATGCAGCCCGGTCGGCAATGCTCAGGACCGAATGCATGTCATGCGTGACGACGATGCTCGTGATGTTCGATTGCTCGCTGAGGGAGCGTATAAGCTCGTTAATTGTGTTGGATGTTTCCGGATCGAGACCGGAGGTGGGCTCATCGTAAATGATATACTGCGGCTTGAGCGCAACAGCGCGGGCGAGAGCAACGCGCTTTTTCATGCCGCCAGACAGTTCCGACGGTGCTTTATCCTCAACACCCTCAAGCTGTACTTCAGCAAGGTTCTCTCTTACACGGGCTCGGACTTCATCCTCGGGGAGCGGGCTAAAGGTGCGAAGGGGAAAGGCCACGTTGTCGAATACATTCATCGAGTCGAAGAGTGCGCCGCCCTGAAATAGCATCCCGAATCGCTGGCGTAGATCACGCAATTCCTGGTACGATACAGCGTTAATATCCGTGCCATCTACAATTACTTCTCCCTTGTCCGGTTTAATAAGGCCCATCAGGTGTTTCATCAGCACACTCTTCCCGGACCCGGATTTTCCGATAATGGCCAGCGTTTCCTCGTCTTGCACCGTCAGCGAGACGTCCTCGAGTACGCTCAAGGAGCCAAAGCTTTTGTATACGTTTCGGACCTCAATCATGGCACTTTAGAGGATAAGGACGGCCAGTGCAAGGTTGGCGAACAGAATATAGACGCAGCTTAATACAGCCGCTTCCGTTGTACTGCGGCCCACACCCTCCGCTCCGCCGCCCGTGTAATAGCCTTTATAGCAGGCAACAGACGTGATGATGAAGCCAAACACAAACGACTTGATCAGGCCGAAAATGGGGTCGAATGGACTGAAGAATTGCCGAGCACCTGCTACGAACTCGCCGGCAGAGAGGAAGCCACCATAATGTGCAACGCCTACCCCTCCGCCAATGCCCACACCGGTTGCGGTAATATAGAGTACGGGAAACATGAGTATGCCTGCCATTACGCGCGGGACGATCAGGTAGCCGATAGAATTAAGTCCCATTGCTTCAAGCGCATCAATCTGCTCAGTAACGCGCATCGTACCCAACTCCGCGGCAATACGCGCTCCGACCCGGCCTGCAAGGATAAAGCCAGTCACCACCGCGCCAAGCTCCAGCACCATGGAGGGCACGACGATGGATCCAATGATGGACTGGGGAATGAACGGGGACTCCAGCTGATAGGCCGTCTGAACGGTTAACACTGCACCGGAAAACAAGCCAGCCAGAGCGACAATCGGGATCGAGTCAATCCCTATGCGCACCATCTGCTGGAAGAGATTCTTCTGGTAGATCCCAAACTCTCCCAGCGAACGGAAGGCCTTTGATAGCAAAAGGACGTACTGCCCCAGTGCCTCAATCGGACCCAGAATGTGACGTTCCAGCATGAAACCGGCGAAAATGCCTGAGAGGTGGTTGGTGCACGATCCGTGCAACCATGTGAGGGATTAATAATATCTCTGTTGGAATACCCAAACAGAAAAGGGCCAATGACAGCTACCGTCATCGGTTCCACTCCTCTGCACGTCCGAGTTCTCTTCACCCGGGTGTAGCTCAATCTTTTACCGTACAGCGCAATGGCGAAAAAGAAAACACGATATGTTTGTCAGGAGTGCGGACATGAGGCGCCTCGCTGGATGGGGCAATGCACCGGATGCGGGCAGTGGAATACGCTCGTAGAGGAGGCGCAACGGAGCAAGGTGAAGGCCCGCGTAGCTCCCCGACCGACCGCGAATGACGGACAGGACCGGCGGCCCATGGCTCTCCAGGACGTTCCGATGACAGGTGAGGTTCGCCTGCATACAGGCGTGGGAGAGTTCGACCGCGTCATGGGAAATGGGATCATGCAGGGCTCACTCAATCTCATCGCCGGTGATCCGGGTATAGGAAAGAGTACGCTGATGACCGAGCTCGGCCGCCATCTTCCGCAGAGCTCGATACTGTATGTTACCGGGGAAGAGTCGCTAAAGCAGGTGAAACATCGGGCCCAGCGGCTCGGGGTTGACAGTGATACTTTTTTTGTGTTCGCCGAGACCAACGTGGAGGCCATCGTTTCGTCAGCACAGCGCATGAAGCCCGATCTTGTTGTTATCGATTCGATTCAAACGCTTTACCGTCCTGATATAGAAAGTGCACCGGGGTCGGTCACACAGGTTAGGGAGAGCGCGGCATCGCTGCTCTCGGTAACGAAGGACCTCAACTTTCCCACATTTCTTGTGGGGCATGTAACCAAGAAGGGCACCATCGCAGGTCCTCGTGTGCTGGAGCACATGGTTGATACGG
This sequence comes from Salinibacteraceae bacterium, assembly GCA_007124945.1. Classification (GTDB taxonomy): domain Bacteria; phylum Bacteroidota; class Rhodothermia; order Rhodothermales; family Salinibacteraceae; genus Tc-Br11-B2g6-7. The sequence continues at coordinate 27,955 of SLED01000352.1, forward strand.
TGCTCTATTTTGAAGGGGATCAACACCATGCCTACCGTATTTTGCGCGCAGTCAAAAACCGTTTTGGTGCTGCCAACGAGATTGGTGTGTTTCAGATGTTGGAGTCCGGGCTAAAGGAGGTATCGAACCCGAGCGAGATATTTCTTTCGGAGCGAAGCTACGGTGCGAGCGGTTCTACTGTTGTCTGCTCGCTTGAAGGATCACGCCCGGTGCTGGTAGAGATTCAGGCACTGGTCACGTCTACGTCGTACGGCACGCCGCAGCGCACGGCCACCGGGTTTGACTACGGAAGACTTCAGATGCTGCTTGCAGTGCTGGAGAAGCGCGAAGGGTTGGGGCTTTCCACGCATGACGTATTTGTAAATGTGGCGGGTGGCATGCGGCTGGATGAACCTGCGGTTGATCTCGGTGTGATCGTGGCGGTGGCGTCCTCATTTCGAGACATCCCGGCTGACACCGGCACGGTGCTTATAGGAGAAGTAGGCCTGAACGGGGAGGTCCGTACGATCGGTCAACTCGCACCGCGTCTTCGCGAGGCTGAAAAGCTGGGCTTCGAACGGGCAATCGTGCCACAGCGTAATCTGGACCAGGCTCCCAATCTTTCAAGTCTTGAGGTCAAGGGGGTGCGTCGCCTCGCGGATGTCTTAGATCTGACGTTATAGTCGTTTTTGACGGCCTCCCGAGCAAGCTCAGAGCCGGTTCAGATCAGAAATATACCGTTGAGCTCTCGGGTGACGGACGCCACCCTCAGATTCTAACGCAACAATCCGAGTTTCCAGACAATAACATGGGCTACCGACACGTTTACCCGTTACAGTAAGCTACGTCAGTAGCTTGACCTGCCGACTCACACCCCCTTCATGGTTCGCACGGACGAGGAGCTGGTTACAGCTTATATAGATGCGCATGATCAGGATGCTTTCCGAGAACTTGTGGAACGCCACAAGGACCGGATTTATGGCTACCTGCTGGGAATGGTTCATCGCCGAGATCTGGCGGATGACCTCTTCCAGGAGACCTTTTACCGGGTTGTGTCGGCTATGCAGCGCGAGCGAGGCGGGTATGAAGATCGAGGACGGTGGCTCGCCTGGGTTATGCGCATTGCCCGGAATACCACACTCGATCACATTCGCAAACGGAGCAAATGGCAGGATGTGGACTCTGGCAATGACCGGGACGAGACCTCGTACTGGGAGCAGCTTCCTGCCCGCCAGGAATCGGCCGATTCGCTTCTACACCGCGCCGAGCAGCGGGAACTGCTCGATGAACTCATCCGGGAATTGCCTCCAGAGCAGCGTGAGGTGCTGTTGTTAAGGCAGGAAACCGACCTAACTTTCCGCGAAATTGGTAACCTTACCGATGTATCAATCAACACAGCGCTCGGACGCATGCGCTATGCCCTGGCCAACTTGCGAAAAATGTTGAGACAGCGAGAGCGAAATACGCCATCTGAAGTTTGAGGCCCAAGCTTATGAATGAAAAGTTACAACTTTTGCTTCACCTTTACGGTGAGGTAGATGACCAAGAAGAGCGTGAACAGCTTCTTGCTAACGAATCACTCCAGAAAGAGTGGGACGAGCTGCAGCATGTGAAGCAGTCGCTTGACGAAAAGCGGCAAGCTTCACCATCTTCAGACGCAATCGAGAATGTACTTGCGTTTGCCGAAAAGCAGTCGGCTACTCGAAGGAGGGAAGAAGCAGCCCATGACCGCGTAGCTGTCACTCGTCCACCGGAGCAGCGAAGAAGAAGTCGTTTGCTTACCTGGTCAGGTGCGGTCGCCACGCTAATGGTAGTGCTTGGGATTGGGTTCTGGGTACTGATGCCTTCTGAGAGTGAAATTAGAATACCGGAGGCACCATCGACCGAACAATCACAATCTGTAGCACCGGCACCGGGCGAAGAGGCGGCTCCCGCCCTGACGGGTGCGCGTGCCGATGAGGAAGAAGTGATTCCTTCCTGGGACGAATTCGACGATCTTCGGAGTCTGCGATACCACCTTCGGGTACTGGAGACCCGCAGCCCAGAAGAGCAGTGGTTCGACCCAACGGATCAGCAGTGGGATGTGGAGAGCGGCGCCACCCCAGGTTCTGCCATGTACCAGAAAACATCTCGGGACTTACCATGAGTACGCATATGAGTCGGCGTTCCCTCAGGCACGCCATCACGTTTATAGCAGTATTGCTCGTTGCAAGCTTATTTTCTTCAACAGCACCTGCACAATCACTGCACACCCTCATCATTGAGGATGGTCAGGTTTATATCAATGGGCGGCTGGTTGCCGAATCAGAGTTACCACGGTCGCTGGACACATCGGGTGTCGAAGCCCGCTTCAGCTTCAGTGATGCGGTTGAGAGCGTGGTAGAGATAAACGACCGCCTCTTCAAAGTGGAGGATGGCCGGCTGGTAGACGTTGCGTCTACACAAGAGCGGCAGTCTCGGGTGGCGGTCTATTTTAGGCAGCAGGAGTCCGACCAGCGGGATACGCCGATACAGCTGCAACTCGGCGCCGACCAGAGAAGTGGTTCCGCTACCTCGCCCGCCTTCGCCGCAATGCAGCACCACACAACAGCGGTTCAGGAGCAGGTTAGGCAGCTACAACAGCTGATAGAAGGTCTTGACCGTGAGGAGATCGCGACAATTTTAGAACAGTTGCAGGTGCACGCCACCCGTGCCTCGCGCTTCGCAGGAGATGTGGCTCTGCTCGAGATGCAGTCGTACCTCGAGGCGGTTCAGCAATCCGACGAGGAACTGCACGCTCGACTGATGCGCGAGCGAGAGCTTGAGCGGGAGTCTAAGATGCTTGCAGAACAGCTTCAGTCAGGCGAAGCGTCGCAGGAAGAAAGGGCGGAGCTGCGCGCCAAACTTTCGGAAATATTTGAGTTGAAGCAGCAGAACAGGCGCTCGGAAGTAGAGGAGCTTGAGCGCAAATTGGATAGACTTCAAAAGCGGCTGGAAAAACGCGAGCGTTTTCGAGACCGTATTATCGAGCGGCGGCTGGAACACCTACTCAACGCTGAGAAGGACCGGTAGAAATAATTGCCGCCGCTCCACGTGCACGGCAATCAGATCTGGTGTAGCGGTGTGGCCTTTAATCGCACGCAAAGAAAATTCCGCCAGCCAGCTCCGGGCATGGTGATTTTTCCGAGCCGGTTTTGTATCCTGTTCTGATGCTGGCGTGATGATTGCTGCAGAAATATGCAGTTAAGAGGTAGTTTGGTCGTCTACGCCACAAACGTTTGATCATCGTTCTGAGCACGCCTTATGCAAACCGATACAACACGACCGGGGATGCGATTGTTGGCAGCAACGGTTCTGGGCTTTTTGCTCTGTTTCCTTTATCAGCCTGCGTCGGTGCAGGCGCAGGTGAGCGTCGACCGTATCTCGTTTGCCTCGCTGGGAGATGAGGGTGTGGTGCTACGCGTACATGCAGATGAGCCGGTAATGGCCTATCAGCAGCCGAAGGCGGATGAGGACGGGATGGTGCAGTGGACGCTGTTCAACACGCAGCTTTCACAATCTTTCGCTAAAGATGAGCTAAACGGCCCGCTTGCCTGGTATGGAATTGAGCAGTCCAATGGGCATCTACAATTCCGATTTGCTGTAGAGAACGTTGAGGATTACACCCTTGATGCCTACCGCGACCGAACGACAAACCACGTTTTGTTGCGGGTGGCCCGCACGGGGGAAGTGAGCCGCATTGCTCAAGCTGAAGATGGCGGCGAGGAAACGGACTCCGAGCCACCGGTCAGTACGGCGAGCCTCTCGCCGAGAAGTACCATGCCCGCCTCCGGCGAAGCATCCGACCGCTGGAGGCTCGACACCGTTGTCATTGATGCGGGGCATGGTGGGCACGATCCCGGTGCGATTGGTCCAGGGGGGGTCCGCGAAAGTGATGTGGCGCTCGCTACGGCGCTCCGTCTGGGAGAGTACATCGAGGAGCGTATGGACGGCGTTGACGTGGTGTACACGCGCACCGGGGATTATTTTGTCGAGTTGCACGAGCGCGGCCGCATCGCCAACGAGGCAGGAGGGAAGCTTTTCATCTCGCTCCATGCTAATAGCGCAAGAAACAGGCGCGCCGCGGGATCAGAGACCTGGATTCTGGGAACGCATCGAACCGAAGAAGCCCGCCGGGTGATGGAGCAGGAGAACAGCGTAATTCAGTTTGAGCGTGATCCGGATCGGTATGATGACTTTCAGGAACGCTCCAATAGCATCCGCCAGACACTCGCTCACAGCACGTACATGCGGAGCAGCGAACAGCTGGCCAGCCTGATACAAGATCAGTTTGCTGATCGCGTGCACCGCACCAGCCGCGGCGTAAAACAAGCGCCGTTCATCGTTCTGTGGCGCGCATCAATGCCGGCGGTCCTCGTCGAACTCGGCTTCCTCTCCAATGCCGATGAAGCGCGCTTCCTCAATAGCGAACGAGGGCAAATCTATATGGCCAGTGCCGTCTTCCGGGCGGTGCGCGAGTTTAAAGATCAGTACGAGAAAGGTCTCTTCGTCCAAAATTAGCAGGTGCTTTCCCCACAAATGCCCACCGTAGCTGAGCTGCGCAACGCCATCCGTACCATCCCTGACTTTCCAGAGCAAGGGATTCAGTTTAAAGACATCACCCCGATCCTGGCATCACCGGCACTGCTTAGCACCGCTATTCACGAATTAGCAGCGCCGTTTGCCGACAGCGGAATCACGAAGGTGGTGGGGATCGAGGCGCGCGGGTTCATCCTCGGACCGCTACTCGCACAGGAGCTCGGCGCAGGCTTCGTGCCGATCAGGAAGAAGGGAAAGCTACCTGCGGAAACCGTTTCAGCTACTTACGAGCTGGAATATGGCAGCGATACGGTAGAGATGCACGCCGACGCTGTGTTAGCGTCTGACGAGGTGCTGATCCATGACGATGTCATAGCTACCGGTGGTACAGCAGCCGCCGCCGCAGACCTTGTTAGGCGGGCTGGAGGAAGCGTGCTCGGCTATTCATTTCTTCTGGAGCTCTCCTTTCTTGAGGGCCGTTCACGGCTCGATAAGGAAATACCGTACCACGCCCTCATCCGCGTCAACGAGTAGGTGGGACGTTAACCTGCGTCAGGATCTGCCGACGTGCCTACTTCACCGCAACGCAGGAGATCTCGACACGTGCCTGACGCGGAAGGGAGCCTACCTCTATCGCAGCGCGAGCCGGTGGCTGGTCGTTGAAGTACCGGGCATATACCTCGTTCACCGTCGCGTAGTGGTTAATGTCCGATAGATACACGGTGCACTGAACAACGTGAGCATAGGACATACCAGCCGCCTTGAGCACTGCACCCAGGTTTTTCATAACCTGCTCTGCTTCCGCCTCAACACTGGAGGTAACCATGCTCCCGGACTCCGGATCGATCGGAATTTGGCCGGAGCAGTAGAGCGTATCGTTAACCAGCACAGCCTGACTATACGGCCCGATCGCTGCCGGGGCCTGCGGGGTTTTGATGGTCGTGCGTTCAGACGGCGGAACGGGAGTGCGTTGGCTCATAGCGGTAGAATCTGGTTTGGAATGACAGTGTAAACTCGCGCTACTTGCCGTGCAAATACAAGCGAAAATTGGTCAAAGACAGTACCGTTAACTTGGCGACGATACCTCCCAACGACCCGGGCGGACAATTGACTTACCGGTGAGATTCGTTTTACTTGCCCACGCTCACTTGTACTGTCCATTACCACCACTGCTATGGATCTACAGCTTTCAGGCACGGTGGCTTTTGTAGCCGGTGCCAGCAAAGGACTTGGTTATGCCGCAGCACATGCCATTGCCAGGGAGAAAGGACACGTCGTCATTTGCTCGCGGTCGAAAGAGAATATTAAGGCTGCCTCTGCGAGGATTCGCGAGGACGTTGAGGGTGCCAAGGTGGAAGGCCTCGCGTGTGACGTGACCGATGCCGGCGAGGTAGCGGACGCCGTGCGGCAGACCGTCGACCGATTTGGTAAACTGAATATCTTAATTACGAATGCCGGCGGACCTCCGTCCGGTGCGGCTACGGATTTTTCAAGGGAGGACTGGCAGAAAGCGTTTGAGCTAAATCTCCTGAGCACCATCACGCTCTGCGAAGAGGCTACCCCGCACTTGCGGAAGGCTGCGGCTGAAGATGGCTTCGCCCGTATTCTGATGATTACGTCAGCTGCCGCCAAGGAGCCCATCCCGCGACTTGCGCTCTCGAATACCGCCAGGGCGGGTGTCCTCGGATACATGAAGAGTCTTGCACATGCGCTCGGACCGGACGGCATCACCGTGAACTCGATATTGCCGGGCTACACGAAAACTGAGCGCTTGGAGCAGCTTGCGGATGCGTCGCGGAAGGAGGATGAGCGCAGCCGGGAGCAGGTGTTCGACGCGTGGGCCGAGAATAACATGCTGAAGCGGATAGGCGATCCGGCTGAATTTGGTGCGGCAGCAGCATTCCTTGTGAGCAAACCGGCTGCGTATATCACTGGTGTGGCGCTTGCGGTTGACGGTGGGCGTACCCGCCATTTACTGTAACCCCGCTCTCTTTACTCTTCCGAAGGTTCGGAGGCACGGAGAGGACGCTGTAGTAATTGTCCCCACCAGCGATCGTACGGGTGCACTTGTTCCACCGCCTCGCCATCACGGTAGACCGGATGCCCGTCGTTGGCCCATTTGAATATTGAGCCTTCCAGGTTGTGCACATTGATAAATCCGGCATTCTGCAACCTTTCTGCCACCGCCGCGGAGCGATGTCCGACCGAGCAATAGGTCACGATCGGCGTGGCTGCCTGGGCATGCTCCAGAAAGGCAAAGGCGGTCTCATCTGGATCTACACGCGTGGCCCCCAGCAAATGACTGACGGCGAATTCTTCCTCCTCCCGCACATCCAATAAGATGGGCGGGTCCAGGGAAGGGTCGTCAAGCCACTGCGCCAACGAATCCACCGGTATCGACTGCGCGTGGGGGTAGTCTTCCTCTATCTGTTGATGTACAAAAGACCAGGTGACCGAATTGTCACAACCGCTAAGACCGGAGAGGAGGAGAGAGGCCGCAAGAAGCGGAAGTGTTATGCGAAATGTTGACATAGTAGGAGATGAAACGCACGCGACGGCGCCGGGAAGAGAGGGTGAGCGGTAGGAACGCTACAAAGTGCGCGTCGTTCGCTTAAGCTGAGTTATTGAAAAATGCGGTGCTTAGATATCATGAGTAGTAAGGGGAAGGTGCTTGTAGCAATGAGCGGAGGAGTGGATTCCTCCGTAACGGCAGTGCTTCTGAAGGAGCAGGGGTACGAGGTAGTCGGCATCACTATGAAGACGTGGGATTATTCCACGAGTGCCCCTTCCCAGTCGGGAAAGGAGGTAGGCTGCTGTTCGCTTGAGTCCATGAATGATGCCCGGGCTGTGGCGATGAAGTACGATTTCCCTCATTTCATCGTCGATATTCGCGAGGAGTTTGGCGACTGGGTGATCGAGCGTTTTACTGAAGAATACCTCGCGGGCCGTACCCCTAACCCATGCGTACTGTGCAACACACATATCAAGTGGTCTGCCCTCCTGAGGCGCGCTGATGATCTCGACTGCGACTACATCGCAACAGGTCATTACGCCCAGGTTCGGTACGAGGAGGCCTGTGATCGGTATGTGCTTTCCCGAGGCACGGACCAGAGAAAAGATCAAAGCTATGCGCTCTGGGGACTTCCGCAGGACCACCTCAAGCGGTCCATTTTCCCTCTGGGTCAGTATGAGAAGACCACAATCCGGGCGATGGCTTCCGATTTCGGGATGGACCGCGTAGCAGACAAGCCTGACTCGTACGAAATCTGCTTCATCCCAGACAATAACTACCACCGCTTCTTAAAGGAGCGGGTCGATGGCCTTGAAGAAGAGGTGGATGGTGGCCCGATCGTCACCTCCGATGGTGAGAAAGTGGGGACTCACAAGGGATATCCTTTCTACACGATTGGTCAGCGCCGCGGACTTGATCTTGCGATGGGGTACCCGGTCTACGTCACTGCTATCGATCCTGATACCAATACCATCACCGTCGGGCCTCGGGAGGACTTGCTGCAGCAAACGCTGGTGGCGCGTCAGCTTAATCTGGTCAAGTACGAATCACTTGCCGAGGAGCGCCCTGTTACGGCGGCTATCCGCTATAACGATGCCGGAGCACCCGGGCTCGCCTGGCAGACGGGTGAGGATGCTCTCAGCGTGGCCTTCGCAGAGCCCCGACGGGCGATTACACCCGGGCAGGCGGTCGTGCTCTACGAGGGTGATGATCTGCTCGCCGGCGGTTGGATCCATTCGGTTGGCGATAGAGAAAAAGCAGTGTCTGAGCCTGCCGCTGCTACCGCGTAAGCGTCAGGCCGTGGAGGCCTTCTCAGTCGCAGCCGGTACATGAACCATTTCGCAGAGCGCGTACAGGCGCGAGATCGTGCGAGTGAACTTTTCAGCTATACCCTTCTCCATTTTACCGTGCTGGTCTTCAGGTAAAAACCAGGATGTTGGGCTGATATCGGATGTGAAATACAACACGGGAGCGTCCTCGTCGGTGTAGAGCGCATCGACAATGCGCAGGAGGCGGAGCGCTTCATCGGCCGAATCCAGTGAGATATCAGCGATAAAGAGGGCTTTCACCTTTGTAAGGCGCGCTATCAACTCTGCATGAGGCGTATTCCGGGCTCTCCGTTTCAGGTTGTGGTATGATATCCTGAGCTTTTGATCAGATGCGTTCTTGTATGCGCGGTTGAGGTGTACTCGGGTGTGGTCAGGCAACCCAATCCAGCCGATTCCGGGGGAGGTTTGTTGCTTCCGGAAATCGTCTCCCTCGACGACGATCACGTCGTAGCGCTGACGGAATTGTTCTTTGAGAAACGTTTCGAAGCGATCGTTTCCCAGTATGTTGGAAAGGAAGTGCTCTGGCTCAACGTTGCTCGTAGCGATCAGCTTTACGCCCTCGTCCGTCAGCGTTTGCAGAAAGCGCACGAGCCGCACCTCATTAGCGGGATCGTCAAGCTCTACTTCGTCCAGGCAGCAAACCTGATGACGTTCCGCAATGGAGCGGGCAGCTACCTCCGGACGAATCGTACTCGCAAAGAGCTCACTACTGTGGAGATAGACGGGCGAAAGTTCGGGCTGGACAGCCCGGTAGGCTGCTGTCAGCAAATGCGTCTTCCCCACCCCGACGGGCCCAACCAGGTACAGCCCACTGCTTGCCTCGTCCGGCCGTCGTTTCCTGCGAAGAAGACGCGTGATCCAGCCGGAGGCCTTTTCGTTTTTTAGATGCTCAACGTATTGCTGAGCTTGGAGTACCGCTGCCGCCTGCGATGGCGTTCGTGGCTTGAAAGAATTGAACGTGGCGTGCTTGAGTCGCTCGGGAGGTACCAGCGATTCTGTAACCATCAAAGGAGTGCGGCTGACGAAAAATCGAACCAAACAATATGAACCATCACAAAAATAAGTTCCGATTTTCTGAAGAA
>SLED01000039.1 GCA_007124945.1 Salinibacteraceae bacterium
ATGTAATCGACCACCCCCGTGACCTGGCCGTCTTTGACGCCGAAGATGCGCCCTCCGACGCCGTCTTCACCTCCGGGGGTCGGGGACCCGGCCACATGGGACTCCATGGTGATCTCTTCACCGCCTCCTGTTGCATCGGCCAGGCCCGTTCGCACCGTATCGGCTTTCTCGTGTACTTCGTGTATTACGTCGCTGAGTTCGGCTTGCGGAATCCCGAACGCGTGCAGGGTCTCGACGAGTGTTGGGCTCGAGGTGAAGAGCTGGATCGGTACGTAGTAGATCTCCGCACCATCAGACCTGTACGCCTCGGGTGGAGTCACGACGATGTCCACCCACACCATATTGAGCGGTTCTTCCTTCTCGTGGACGGGCTCGCATTCCATAGACGCTACAGAGAGCAGAGCGATCTCGCCGGAGGGGGCCATGTTTTCAGGTTCGAACCCTTCGGGCAGGTAGTCTTCGATCTCCTCGGGCAGATAGACTTCGAACCCCTCGGGCAGGTAGGCTTCGGCTTCGCTGGCCGGAACGACGAAGACGCCAAGCTGCTCATAGCACGCTTCGAGGACGGCTGATGCGGCGGTCCCGGTCGGTGCGTCGTCGTTGGAGCTCGCTCGGGGACTCTCCACGGCGCCGAGCTGCTCCCAGAGATCGAGATCGTCCCTTTCTGCGAACCCCCCGGCAATCTGGCCCTCCTGCACGTGCAACAGAATGATCTGCGTTACTTCGACCTCCTGGCCGTCGATGTCCTGGCCGCGATACTCGCCCTCGCCGGTGCCAGTAAATACGCCGCGAACCGTAACGTAGCCCTCGGTACCCAGTACATGTGTGGGTTCAAACTCTATGTCCGGAAAGGCCTGCCAGACCACTTCGACGCCTTCGAGGAAGGCCTCCCATGACACTTCTTCCCCTCCGTAGGTCTGCGGATCGGCAACGAGCTCTCTCAGGGCCGCGCGGTCTTGGTCGTTGTAGAGGGCCTCGATGTAGGCCATCGCCAGCTCTTCGTTTTGGGCGATGGTGGCCTCAAGTTCACTGGCGTCCTGGGCGTGACTCGGCATCAAAACAACTGCTGATACGGCAACTGCAAGAGCAAGTAGGCAGGGTAAGCGTTTCATGGTGGAATAGGGGTTGAGTGAAGGTAGGCAAATGGGCGCCTGCTGGGGAGGTAGATATCGGTGTTTGAACGGAAGAATCGCCTTTCCATCCTACTTCGTCTCCATTTTTCCATTCGCTTTTCGATAGGTAACACGAGCCGCCACACCAGAAGCGCGACACCCGGAACATGAAGGTATCGTAAAGATCGTGATATCGCTTCAAACCCCTCCAAATCGCATCTATGGCTGAGGAGTCGATCCACGAAGGGTTGCAAGACCGCGCGCGAGCATCCACAGCAACGTTCCGGAGCAGCTGCGGACCGTGCATCTCGTGGCCGGCGGAATCGCGACGGGGGAACGTAGGCGGAGGGGTGCGCACGATCTGTCTGCAGGTCATGCGGGTAAATTAAAGACGCCATTGCATCCCCACTGTAGCTCGCCCGGGGGTGCGCCTACCCCGCTTACCTTCGCGGCTCCATGAACCCCTGGTGCGCAAAGGCGCAGTTCGCTGTCCGCTCTCAGGTGCAATCCACGCAGTAACAACAGCGGAGAAACGACGGAAAGCCGAAATATTCCCATCACTCAACGCAAAACCCGATCAAACTATGAAGCTGTCAACTATACCAGTGATTGCCGTCGCGGCACTCATGCCTTTGTTCTCAATTCAGCTAACTGCCCCCCAGGAAGCATCCGCCCAAACGAAGCTCGGCATCGATGTCAATGAGCGTGCACTCGCTGAGCTTGAACGAGAACTGCGCGTGAGCCCGCAGGAATTCGTGGGCTGGCTCGTCGAGCACTCCATGATCGGCAAAGCCGGCGGCGATGCGCCCGCAGAATACACTTTCTTTGCCCTATTCGTTAATCAGGAGGGCGAAATCGCGGAGCGTATAGAACAGCCTGTAAAGGTCCAGCCGGGCGACACGAGGATATTTGATCAGGTAGACGGAAGGGAGATGGGCGAACTGATGGCTCGTCTCGTTCCCAACGACTACCTTGTAATGGACGGCCGTTCCTGGATTGGATCAGGTGGAGGAGCTGGTTCTGGAAAAGTCAGTACCCGTAACGATGCGTTCGCGTATGCTGAACGTTTTGCCAGAGTAGCCTACGATGAAAAAGGTATTGTCGGCCAAAATGGCTACGGCATTCTCATGATGGCCCTGCCCGCGAAAGAGCGGTTCGAGGATATTGAAATTGAAATGGGCCTCTTTATCGCCTGGATTTAGGCGGTGTTGGACGCAACCCTACACCAGACATCCAATCCGGAGCCGGCAATTGGCGTGGGCAGGGTTCAGGCAGGCTTAAGCCTCGTTGATCGCGGGCGGTCGCGTCGATGTCACGCGAAAATGGGCGGGCCGTCCGCTGTGGAAGTGCAGCCGTAACCACCAAGTAGCGATCTGCTGACGGGCGCGCAACTATTGACGCTCAATTGTCAACGGTTCGGAGAGGGTTCGTCCACACCGACAACCCCTCACAACGATTGTTGAGCGCAAATGAACCGCCTTGCGGATGCATCTGCCCCGGGTGAACTTCCCGCCACGTGTCCGTTGTTTTGCAGCTTGCGGACGCAGTCTAAAGATACCGTTGGCAAACCGATCTATTCTGCGCATTGTAAAAGTGGGCTTTTGCTACGGCAGTTCAGGGAGATCATCCATCGTTATTGGATCTGGAAGATATCCTGCTTCTACAGCTCCATAGTGGAGAAAAAGCCACCTTATCGCACTATCAATCCAATGAACCTCTTCTCTCGTTAGTGGTGAAGCTGTGGAGCCGGCTGCTTTTCTTGCAGTAATCTCACTTCCCCTGGGCGATGTTAGCTCACCGAGCTTATGAAGTATTGCTAAGTCAACTTGGTAGACAGAAGCCGCATTACGTCGACCGCCAGCATTCTGCTCAGCTATCGTGAGCGCATAGTAAGCGGCCGATTGTATTGGTTCGCCGATATCAGTGGCGATTGCGGCCATCCTATACCTAACCCAAGCGGATCTTATGTTTGCCATGAACCTCGTTTGGGGAGGAGGGGGGTAAACACTGGCAGTGAATATCAGCGCGCCCTCATCTTCCTTCTGTTGTTCAAGTGGTTCTGGAGGATGCTCTGCGCGATCAGCTACCACACCGTTCACGTCTGCTTTCCAAAAGGCAAACCGGAATCCTCGTAGGGGATGTCGCCTGATTTCTGCTTCTAATTGCCACGCATTGATAAGCGGAAAGGCAAGCTCACGGGCGTGGGCAATCGAGTTACTGCTAACCTCAAGCTCGATTGTTAGCACTTCGTCCGCTAATAGAAATCCACCAATTTCACACCTACCCACAATTGGGGCAGGCTCTTCGAACAGCAAACTGCTATAAAGGCGATAGGAGAGTGACGCAACTTTTCCTTTGGCTTCGTTAATACCGTGCTACTGACTTGTGGTTGAGCCGGATACGCCGGAAAGCGGCCGGGACGGTAGACGAAAAGATATGAACCGAGCAGCCGAAGCGTGATCACCGAGGCTTTGGCTGAATACCCGTCTTTGGCATCAGTGCTGGGTTATACCTCGTTCCTTATGGCAGCGTCCACTGCTTCGAAGATCTCCCGGTTAATCCGACCTGCCTGCCGAAGTGCGGTCAGTTTGGTCGATGCATCATCCTCCGATATTACCTCCTCTCGTAAGGCCTTGAGCAGTTGGCCGGCAATACCCGAAATCTGAAGGCCAAGCTTGCGCGCTACGCGACGACCTGCCTCTTCTTCAATCAGCAAGGGCAACTCCAGTTCAAGGGCCAATTGAATGGCCTCTCGTTCACCTTCGTCCAGATGCACCGTTTTGCCTTGGATCTCTTCGGTGGAGCGTGGAGAATCCAGCGGTGTAACAGTAATGAGATCCTCAGCGTCGAAATGGCGGAGATACGCTTCCCTGGTTTCAAACTGCCCAGTAACCAACTCGTCCATGACTGCTGGTGGAACGATCAGCTGGTCGTAGAGCCTGCCAATGAACCGATAACCGCCCGGGATTTTTTCAAGCGAGATGAGCGGACCTGTATCGCAGACGATCTGCCGGAGAGAGAGTATGCTCACGCGTTGAGCTCTGTCTCAATGTTTTCAGGCGAGTCGACAAGAATCGAAAATCCATAGCGCGGTAGCATCTCTTCAAAGGCACGACGCGTCATCCCAAGAATTTGCCGGGCTTCGTGGCCTGAGAGCTTACCGTTTCTGTAGAGAGTGGCCACCAGCGCTTCCTTGGCGTAGCGTTCGTCAACCCCGAGATTGGCGCGATCTGGAAGATCAATCGTTACTTTCATAGTGTCTTGGACCAATGGGTACGACCTCTTTACCAATCGTACGGCGGACGTAGGTGGGCAGTTCGTTAACAAGGTATAACAAACACAGGCGCCTGTGTACCGTGGGAGGTGCCTGTCGGATAATGCAACCTTTTATCACGGGCAACAAACAGTACGCCCTGGTAAAAACCGGGCGTCCGGCAGAGTTAGGGCGAGGAGACACTGATTACATCTTGACGCGCGCAGGTGGCTCTGGATCCGGCACCTTAAACAAGGCCCGCGCCAGCTTCTTACGACTGCCGCGCTCTGCGCTACGCGACAAGGCATCCCCCCTCACGGCGCCGTCGGCACAAACGTGGGCGTGCTGGGGCTTGAGTAGCTTGCCCGGCGTGCCTGCTCGTCTTCTGTGGCGAGATGTTCGCGGAGGCGGTCCAGCTCGGCGCCCGTCCAGCCTTCCGGTTCGGTGAGGGCGTACCAGGCATCGATGTAGTGGCTCGCGGCGTATTCGTGGCCGTAGCCGCGGGGGGCGCTCGTGCCGGCCAGCATGTCGACGGCAAGCTGCAGCATCGTCACCACCGGGTACCAGCTGAGGTTGTCGGAGACGTCCGGGCCGCGCGGGGACTGCATCCAGTCAGGCTCCTGAGTCAGCATCATCGGATCGAAGAAGGTGATCGGATCGCTGGCGTACTGCAGGTACGCGATGCGGAAGGGGCCCCACGGCGCACGGCCTTCCTCCAGCCCGCCGTCCTGGTTCATGAAGCGGACCACCGAGCCGTCGCGAAAACGGGGCCGCCAGGCCGGCGAGCCCGGCTCGCGCTGATCGGTGACCGAGCGCCATGTATGCTGCCGAAACGGCGGCCCTACCCAGAGCGCACCCTGAAACGGATCGTTAATGATGTCGAAGAAATCAAACGAGCGGTCCGAATTGAGGGCGCCGAGGCTGAGGCCATTGAGGTACAGGGCCGGGCGCTCATCCGGTGGAAGCGTGGTCCAGTGTCCGTAGACAACCCGGAAGAGCGCCTGTGCCATCTCTGCTCCATGGTCCCCTTCCATAAGTAGTGCAAGCGCACTTGGCAGGTGCGAGTACTGCGCGGCCACGCTCGCCACCTCGCCCCGATGCAGGTACTCGATGGTTTCGATGGAGGGCGGATCCACCCAGCCCGTGCCCGTGGGGGTGATGAGCACCAGCACCGAGCGGTCGAACGCTCCCACGCGCTGCAGCTCCTCCAGTGCCAATTCGGCGCGCACGTCTACGTCGTCGGAGACGTGCATCCCCACATAAACCCTGCGCGGCTGCGCAGCCGGCTCGCCCAGAAACGCTTCGAGCGAATCCGCCCGGGGCTCCGCGGCCACATAGCGGCGCCCCTCGCGCCCCATCTGCTCCCAGTCGAGCAGCGACGCCGCGCTGCCGGCCTGCAGTGTATCTGTGGGCGGCGGCACGTCGGCCTCTATGACCGCATCTACCTGCCGGTATGATGAATCAGCCGAGCGCATCAGCACCGAGAACAGCACACCATCCACCACCAGCCAGAACACGTAAAGCGACAGCAGCAGCCCCAGCACCACCGACACCTTGTGCGGCACGAACCGCCCCAGCTTGGCAGACAGCCGTCGCCACAGCGCCTTGAACTTCCACCCGAGGGCCCACAGCACCAGAAACAGCGCGAGGGCGATGGCACCTACGGTCAGCGGCTGAAAGCCATCGCCCGGCGGCATCTCCACCAGCGCGCGAACCTCCCCCTGCCACGTGCTCCACTGCCACATGAAAAGTACGGTCACGATCAGGCAGAGGACCGCCGCCCCACCCTTCAGCTTGAGCCACACCCGACGCGGTGCACTCGGAAGCTCAAGATACGCCCACAGCGCCTCGCCCAGCACCCCGAGCCCATAGCCTGCCGCCAGCGCACCGCCGGATACAATGCCCTGCAGTACTGCCGTCCGCGGCACCAGCGTAGGCGTCATGGAAAGGGCCAGGAAGAAGGTACCGACCAGCAGACCAGTCGTGGAGAAGTACTCTGCAATTTTCATATCCATAGCGTAGGGAACGCTGCTGCCTCGTGCAAGCGCGGTGCATCACCCTGTCACGATGCGAAATGCCAACGCCCGGTAGAGATGTATCATGATACGCCAATCGCGGGCCGGCACGTCATGAACCGGTCACCCTCGATTGCGGGAAGTCGCCGGCTGCACCGCGGCCCCGGCGCGGGCTTCCAGCACCGCCGCCAGCTTCGCCCCGATCAACACGGCCATCGTGGTTAGGTAGAGCCAGATCAGCAGCACGATGGGTCCCGCCAGCGCGCCGTACATGACATCCAGGTTCGCCACGTAGGCGAGGTAAATGCGCAGCCCGACGGCCACCGCACCCAGCAACACCGCACCGACCGTTGCCCCTACCGCTATGCCGGGCCAGTGCGCCGTGTGACGCCGGTTGGGTAGCACGCGGTACGTCAGCCCCAGCACCGAGACCAGCAGCGCAAGCCCGAGCGGCCAACGCACGGCATAGCCCAGCGAAGCGAGGCCGACCCAGCCCAGCATGTTCGGGCCGACAAGCAGCAGCGATAGCCCCACGAGCAAGCCCACCGTGCCGAGCAGCACCACAGCCACCGCCAGCATCCGGCGGCCGAGCCAGCTCGCGCTCCCGTACGCCGTACATCAGGTTTAGCGCCTGCTCCAGCTGAAAGATGGCCAGCGACGCCACCACCACGGTTACCCCCATGCCCATCGAGAGCGCCTGCGGTCGCTGCGTCAGCACGATCTCTTCCATGTACTGCTGTAAAAACGCGGACCCGTCAGCCGGCATCAGCGCGTTCAACACCCGGATCACTACAACAAAGGCCCCTTCACCCCCGATCAGCCCGGCCAGCATCAGCGCGACCACCAGCAACGGAAATAGCGACAACACCATGAAGAACGCCACCTTCGCCGCCTCGCCGACCACGTCGTCGGCCACCAGCCCGAGGGCGGTATCGCGGAGGATGGCGAAGGCGCTGGACGGCATGCGTAAACGAACGACGGGTGGGCGGTGACTGCGTCATAGAGAATAACGCAAGGGCGCGTAGCGTTCAAACCGCTCCAGTCGGGACGGTTCGGTGGTTGGATGACGCGGATTCGGAGAGATTGCGGTAGAAATAACGCAACGCCCTATATCTCGTCGCGTCCGTCCCGGGCGCGACGCACCCTCGGAGCCGTCTCGGCTCCATATTGGCACCAGTTTACCATCGAGCAGCGTTCTTGGACTGAGGCAGGCCAGCGTGCGCCGTTCAATGCAAGCACGATAGCATTCCTCAAGAGATGCTTCGCTTGCGCTCAGCATGACGCGGACGGTAAGGAGGAGCCGGTACCCCTGAAGGTAACTTCACCTGCACGCATCACCGAGCCACTCGATCGAAATCTTACCCTCCAGGCGCGTAAATTCGGGATCACCGGTCACGAGCGGCCCCTCCTTCGTGTACGCGAGCGCCGCAGCGAAACAATCAGCGTACGCCAGTCCTTCGGCGACTTTGAAATCGGCAGCTACGCGCGCTAACGATCGATCTACATCAATCCACGAAATGGGTAGGTCATCCATGATGCGCAAGACGACATCGGCCTTCTCACGGCCATACACACGCTCCGTGATGTAGCACACCTCACCCCAGTTTACGACCGTACACTCCAGTGAGTGCTTGGATGCCGCCGCCTCTGTGAGCAAGGTGGTGACCCGCTGCCAGCCGGGTTCTTTCTCGAAGTACGCGAGCAGTGCAAAGCTGTCAAGAACGACGGTCTTCATCGGAGCGATCGTGCTGGCGGTCGTCAAGTAGAGCCTGCGTAGCCTTTCCGTCGCCCTTAAGCAGGCCGGCGTGTCGAGCAAACGTGTCTTCCGTCAACGGCCGTACCACGACCCCGTCCTCGGCTTCGGTGACGACCACCTGGATACCCTGCTCAAATCCCAGCTTCCGACGCAAGGGAGCGGGAATCACGATCTGGCCTTTCTTTGTGACAGTTGATGTGTGCATCTCTTTCGATGTGTATTACGAAACTTTGGGAGTATTACGCGCTCCCATAATAGCTTTGTTTCTGCTGAATTGGGGTTGGAACCCCGCACGCCAAGGCGGCAGAATGCTCTCCCCCGTGCGTCATGCTGAACGAGCGGCAGCCAGTGAGGAATCTCGCCACGCAGGAATGCTATCACCCGATAGAACTTGTCACGTAGCCCTACGTCAACCGCGAACATGCCAGCTCCGCTCCCAATGCTCTGGAGCCGTTCCTTAAGGGCGAGATCCCTCGATCGCGTCGAGGGCAGGCTCTTCGCTAACGCTCAGGATGACGCCGGTTAGAATGGTGTCGAAGGGCATCACCGATACCGCTCAAACCACGCGAGGATGTGGTCCACCTTGCTGATGAGCTGGCTGGGGCGGGCGGCCATGTTGTGGTAGGAGCCGGGGAGCTCCACGTAGGCGGTGTCGACCCGGCGCTGCTTGAGGGCGTGGAAGAGCTGCTTGGCCTCCCAGGTGGGCGTGCGCAGGTCTTCGGCGCCCAGAATCACAAGCGTGGGCGTTTCCACGTTTTCGACCAGCGAGATGGGCGAGACCTCCCAGTAATCCATCGGGTTCTCCCACGTCCAGCCCGGATAGCGGTAGTCTGCGTAGGCGTACCAGTTGTCGGCCGCCAGCGTCTTGCTGATCCAGTTCATCACCGGCTTCTGCACGGCGGCCGCCTGAAAGCGATCGGTCTGCCCGACGATCCAGGCGGTAGAGGTGCCGCCTGCGCTGCCGCCTGTCACGTACAGGCTATCCTCCGAGACGATGCCGTCATCCACGAGTCGGTCCACACCGTCGATGATGTCCTGATATTCCCCGCCGGAGAAGTTGTGGTAGAGCTCGTTGCCGAAGTCCTCGCCGTAACTCGTGCTGCCCCGGAAGTTCGGGTAGAAGACGACGTAGCCCGCCGCGGCGTACAGCAGCACCTCCGGCGCGAATCGGTCGCCGTAGTTGGTGATGGGCCCACCGTGGATCTCCACCAGCAGTGGATATTCCCGCTCCGCGTCATAATTCGGCGGCTTCAAGACCCAGCCGTGGATGTCAAGCCCGTCCTCGGTGGATTCGTACCGGATCTCCTCAACCGTCCCGAGGTCGCGCCGCCCAAGTAAATCGCCGTTCAGGTCCGTGATAAGCTCCACCTCGCCCTGCCCGCGGGCCGTGATGCCCAGCTCGGCGGGGTAGAACGGCGTGGTCTGGTTGAGGGCGATGGTGCCGCCGTCCGATACAGAGAAATCCGCGCTACCACCGTAGGGCCGCCCGATCGAGGTGCCGCCCATGTTGGAAGCGACTTCGGTAAGCTCACCATCCGGGGTGATATGACCGAGCTTACTGTTGCCCTCATCATCGAACTGAATGTAGAGCCCCTCGCCGTTCTCATCCCATGCGATATCATTGATGGAGCGATCCAGCCCGGTGTCCACCTCACGCACGTTCGAGCCGTCGCGGTTCATCAGGTAGAGGTTGGTGATCTGGTAGGTCTGAATCTGGTCTTCAAAGCCGAGGTAGGCGATGGTCTGCCCATCGGGCGCGACGCGCGGGGTGTGGTTCGGGCCAAAGCGATCGGTGAGCTGCGTGATCGCCCCGTCATCTACCGAAACCGAATACACTTCCGTGTTACGCCGCTCGTGGGTCCAGTCCGCGTGGCGATTGGCCGAAAAGACGAGCCGCTCCCCGTCCGGCGTCCACGAGGGGCGACTGCTGTGGTGGTAGTCGCCGGAGGTCACCTGCCGGGCCGTGCCGCCCTCCGCCGAGACCACGAACAGGTGATCGAACCCATAGTCCAGAATCCCAACGCCGTCAAGCTCATGGTTCAGCCGCGTCTCCACCCGCGGCGGGTCGGCCCATTCCGCGCCCTCTGGCGCATCGGGCGGCGACACCAGCTGCGGCTCAGACTCGGGCACCAGCTTCGAGAACGCCAGCTTCCTGCCATCCGGCGACCACGTGATGCCGCTCGGCGACTTCTCCAGCTGCGTGATCTTGGCCGTCACGTGGCGCTCCACATAGTGAATAAAGATCTCCGTGCCCTCATCGTCGGTGCTGCTCGTGAAGGCGATGCGCGTGCCATCGGGCGACCACCGCGGGCTCGACTCGTCGGTCTCCCGGCTGGTTAGCTTCTCATGGCCCGTGCCGTCGGCATGCATCATCCAGAGGGCCGACGTCCGGCGATCCTTCATGATGTCCATCCCGCGGCGGACGTACACGACCTGATCGCCATCGGGTGAGATCTGTGGATCTTCCACCCATTCGAGATCGAAGACGTCCATGCGGTCGAAGGACGCGAGGTCCTGCGCCAGCGCGGCCGGCAGGGTAAGCAGAAGAACGAGAGCGGCGATCGAGCAGGTTCGAAGCATCGGAAAGCGGAGAAACGTGAGATTCAGGCGACCCTACCAAGAACGGGTGTGTGGGGCGGGGAGTCAACCGGAAAGCCTGTGGCGAACCATGCCATGGTGGGCTCTTCGAACCTCACGACGAACGTGTTAGGTTTAATCTTAACTCGTGCTGCCCCTGATTGACTGATCGGTTTCGCACTGAATCGGTGCAGTTTGCAACTAATGAAAACGGTCGCGCTCCGAGCCGACGGGAGCAGCATTTGGATCCCATGAACTGTTGCTCGCCGTCTCATAAATGCACAAAGTCGAAAAGGAGAGGACAGAGCCATGGGAAAATGTGGGCTCCCGGCCCACTCTGCAAGTAACTGCGAGAAACCTCGCGCAGAAAACATTGTAACGGCCTCGTGAAATATGTTTGGTAATCTTGACCCAATTACGTCGGGGGGTACCTTCCTTATATCTTAACGTATTCTAAATATGGAGGGCATCATGAAGACCATTTTGATCACTTTCGCCATTCTCTTTGATCACTTTCGCCATTCTCTCTATAAGCCTGTTGGGAGGAAATGAAATTTCCACCTCTTTCAGTTCTCTAACCACGAACAATGAAGCACCCGAACATAGTTTAGAGACGATTGACGTATCTCGCTGTCTTGATTCCGAGGAAACCATCGCATTAAGCATAAGCGAAAACGTATCGCCGAATAGTGCAGTATGTGAACCTCGAGTTCTCGATGGTTGTATTGTGTGCACTATTTCAAATGTTATTGATCCGCCCATCACCTGTGCACCATGCGGGGCGATAGACTGCTAACAATTATACATACTTAATTCAGCGTCTTAAATCGTCATGTTAGCGACTATTCTTGCGATATGTATTGCTGGCTCCGCTCTTCTTTTTGAAGCGGAACAACCAGATCCTCCTTTTGAGGTCTCTTCGTCGTTTTCCGTCGAAGGAACCGATGATTTTCCCATCTATGCGTTAAACCGCTATTCAACTGCCCTGCGTGTCGTACCGAGTGATGATGCTCTGCTCATTGTCAATCCGCAGGCTAATCGACTGGCACTTCGGTCAATAGATAGCGATGAACTCCGGTATTATGGACGTGAAGGTAGTGGGCCTGGAGAGTTTCTTGATTCCATAGATGCCGCTCGATTGGAGGATAGCTGGTTTGTCTTAGAGCGAGGCAATCCTCGCATCCAGCGCATAGATGACGCCGGTAGCGTGGTGGAGACCTTCTCGTACACCGCAGGAAGTGCGTTGACCCATTTGATTCAACGGAACGAAAGCAGCTTATGGCTGGGAGGATGGCAGAGTTGCTCAGGGGAAGGAATCTGTCTTCTATCAGTCCTTTCGCTTGACGACAATGTACCGATTCAAAGCGCCGCACCAGTGCGGGATCAGCCTCTCAACATTGCATGGCGGTTTGCGGTCGACGAAACGAATCGTGTTTACGCGATAAACGCCAATGGTACGGTTGTAGATGTGTTTGATGAGCGTGGCTCCCGTGTGGAACAAATTGATATTTCCTCGGAGAGCATCCGTTCTCTACCAGAGTCCATTCTTGGCCTTCAGGATCAGCGCCAGCGCCTTACGCGCGGAGTAGAAGCGATGAGGAATGAACCCCACACTTTCGTTGCGGCCATTGCAGCTTCCGACACACGATTGTACGTCCAGCACGGTCTCGCCAATTTCGGCACTGATAGTGAGTACGTGGTGGATATTTTTTCCCATGACGGCCGACTGCTTGCACAAGGTCTTCAAGCTCCGGGTCGGCTGCAGGAAGCCCATGACAACGAGCTAATCTTCGTAAATTATCAGGACGTGGATCCATTTGGTGTTGCCGAAATTATTGTCGGTCGGTGGAAAATCTAAGGCTTAACTCGGGCAAGATCCGCGGGTCCTACCTCACCGATTCCAGATCAAACACATCCATCCGGTCGAAGGACGCAAGGTCCTGCGCCAGCGCGGCCGGCACTGTGAGTAGAAGAGCGAGAACGGCGATCGAGCAGGTGCGAAGCATCGGAAAGCGGAGAAGCGTGAGACTCAGGCGACCCTACCAAGAACGGGTGCGCGGGGCGGGGAGTCAACTGCGGGCGCGAGGTCGCCCTACCATGGTAGCCACATGCCCTACGGACGGATTCCTAAATCCGGCAATTCGATCTGAGTCAGGGTAATAGCCCATCTCACCAAAATTACTTAAAACTGCGAAACCAAGAGAAACGATACAGGGCAGGATTTCGCTATTGGAAAACCAGGCACTACAACGCCACCTCGATTACATCCCCTGCCGCGAGCCCTCGAATCCTCCCATTTACCGTCGCCATCGATGGTATAAGATCCGACAGCCTGTTACTACGCGTTCGCAGAATGACAACGCTCAACTCCGTCTGTGAAAGATTCTGTTGATGGGGAATCCCCTGATCCGTCGTGATGAAGACATCAAATTCCTTTTCTGCTGCCCGCAGAAGTTCACCATTTTCCTTACCCTTCCAACCTTGCTGACCTACCGTCCAAACCTCAAGGTCGTCATCAAATTCGCGCGTTAGTCGCCGGGGAAGGTTTTCATCCAGTAGAACGCGCATGCGCCTCTTTCGTCTTCTCCAAAGCCAGTTCCAGATACGCGGTCGCTTGCTCGCGCCGTACCGAGGGAAAGTCGGCAAGAAAATCCTCAAGCGAATCCCCTGCGGCAAGATGCTGCATCAGGGTATCCACGGGAACGCGCGTGCCCGTAAAAACCAGGGCTCCGTTCATCACATTCGGATCACGCGAAACAATCCTTTCGGCATCCATAGGCTCACCCCATCGTTTGACGAACATACTAACATAAAGTCAATGCCGAAGCCATTGCGAGGGTTCGTATTAAGCTCTGTTGTGCGCAAGATTGGAGTCGAACCAGCTAATCACGGGGCCCGTTGCAGGAAGCGGAGGGTTTCCTCCGCGGAGGGTTTCCTCCATAGCATCATAGCCTCTACGCTCACGAGAGAGGAGACGCCAGTGAAACGGGAAACAACCATTAGCCGCATCGGGAATTCCCCCGGGCTGATCATCCCAGAAAAGATGCTGCAACGCTACAATCTCTCTGTGGGCGACCGCGTGCACCTTGTCGAGACGGGGGCCGGGCTTCTCATCGCGCCGTACGACCCGAATTTTGATGAGGCGATGACCCTGTACGAGGAAGGCGCCAGCGACTACCGGAAGGCCCTGCGTGAGCTTGGGTGATCTCCATACGCCTTGCACGCGCGACCTACTGTTATAAGTCGTTCCAACACCACCTCCCTTTATATACACCTGCGCCTTATCAAAATAGATAGGGGTAGGAAGGACCGATTTGGCTCGGTCCCCCCTCCCTCCGAACCGGACGTGCGAATCTCTCGCATCCGGCTCTCCAGTCGTCGGTTCTACCTCAAAGAGGACTGACGGTCATGC
>SLED01000079.1 GCA_007124945.1 Salinibacteraceae bacterium
AACGATGAGTGGGAGTTAGCACACTCGTGCGGAATTGGTCGAAGCACTACCCTCCTCGTCGCGTCCGTCCCGGGCGCGACGCAAAGACGGAGCCGTCCCGGCTCCAATCGATGGCACGGTGTTACGCATTGGCGTTTTGCCCTGACTTGGACTGAGACGGTCCGGTGTGCACGTGCCCCCCGAGACGGAGGGCACGAGGGGAAGGGGCAAGACGGAGGGGACGAGGGAAAAAATTGAGAGTCATCCTCGCGCACAGCCTTACGTGTTGACGCGGTGGTGGCCAGCGGTGGTAGAGACGTATCATGATGCGTCTCTACAGTGTCAATCCCCTGTGAGTACAAGGTTTAAAACGTCCGTTCCGGGTGCCACTCGTAAAGGCACTTTATCATCGCTAAACCACCCCACGCCAACCACCCGTCCTCCTGAGGGAAGACCTGCCCTCGACTACGATCGAGGGATCGCCCCGCGATCCGGAGACGAAGGAGGACAGCATCCACAAATGGGCCGGGACAGAGACGATATCAGCCCAAAGCCAGCGAACAAGAATGTCGACGAAGCCACGCATCATTTCGCCGCTTGAGCGATTGGGGTATAGAATTTCGATCTGCATCAATCAACGCAGCGGTATGATAAAGAACGTTCTGGGCGGGCTGGCAGCGGTGCTGCTTACGCTCGCACTCATCGTGGTCGCGCGCACGCTCATGGTTTCGTACGACCTCATGGAGGTGGACGCGGTCGAGCGCCACGCTTTCGATGCGGATAGGGCGACGGAGCGACTTTCTGAGGGGCTGACCTATCGGACGATTTCACACGAAGCACCAGAGGATTTCGAGGCGGCAGAATTTGAGGCCTTACTGGAGTTTCTTGAACGCGCGTATCCGCGTATCTACAGCGAACTTGAGTTCGAGCGCGTCGGCGATTATACGAAGCTCTACCGCTGGGAGGGGAGTGACCCTGACTTAAAGCCCGGCATGCTGATCGGGCATTACGACGTCGTGCCGGTAGAGCCCGGAACCGAGCAAGAATGGACGCATCCGCCGTTCAGCGGCACGGTTGCGGAGGGCTTCGTTTGGGGGCGTGGCGCGCTGGACGATAAAGCGGGCGTCCTATCATCAATGGAAGCCGTCGAGTATTTGCTTGAAACGGGATTTACACCGCAGCGCACTCTCTATCTGGCGGCCCATCACGATGAGGAGGTTGGGGGATTTGATGGAGCGGCGCGCGTCTCGGAGCTTTTGGAAGAGCGCGGTGTGGAGCTCGAGTTTCTTGTTGACGAGGGCTTGCCCGTGGCGGAAGAGGTGCTGGAGGGACTCGAAACGCCGATCGCTATGGTGGGAATGGCCGAGAAGGGCTTTCTGAATCTGGAACTGTCCATCATACGAGATGGCGGGCATTCCTCGATGCCGCCTCAACGTACGACCATTGGAGACCTCTCGACGGCGATTCACCGCGTGAAAGACAATCCCATGCCCGGCCGGTTTGATGACCTCATCAAAACCACCTTCGAGCCGCTCGCGCCTCAGCTCCCGTTTCTGTATCGGATGGGACTGGCCAACCTGTGGTTGTTCCGACCGCTAATTGAGCGGCAACTCTCCACCATCCCCCATACCAATGCCGCGCTTCGCACCACAGCTGCGCCCACCATCATCGAAGGCGGTATCAAAGCCAACGTCTTGCCGGCGAAGGCCCGCGCGATCGTAAATCTACGTATCCATCCCGATGACGACATCGAAGCTGTGGAGGCCCATGTTCGAAGCGTCATAAACAACGATGAGATCCAGGTTCGCCGAACGCCTCCGTCGCGCGAGCCCTCGGTCGTTTCGGATACCGATACAAGACCATTCCAGGACCTTCGCCGCTCTATCAAAGAGGTCTTCCCCGGCGTTCCTGTCGCACCCTCCATCTTTATCGCAACCAGCGATGCCCGGCACTTCCGCAATCTGACCGATAATATCTATCGTTTCCGGGCCATTCGTGCCCGCCCCGAGGATCAAAGCCGCATCCACGGCACGGACGAGCGCATCGGGGTGGAAAATTACCTCGAAATGGTTCAGTTTCAGATCCGGTTCATCAAAAACAGCACCTCTTGAGCCCATGGCGCATCTGCTTCGCTACGTTAGCACACTGCTCATCCTCGGCCTCATCCTCACCGCGTGCGACGAGCCGGAGGATCAGGCAGACGATGCGATGGACGCGCCCGCTAAGGATATCTATCTCACATCGTTTAGCACGGCCGATGGCGTGGTCGAGATTGGCGATCTGCAGAATATCACCGACCGCGAGGGCTATGACAACCAGCCGTTCTTCGTGCCGGATAGCGACGCGTTTCTTTACACCTCAATGCGCGAGGGGAAGACGGACATTTTTCGGTACGATCTGTCTGAAGAGCAGCATGACCAACTGACGCGCACGGAGGCGACGAGCGAATACTCGCCTACGCCCATGACCGATGGGTACTTCAGCGTGGTGCGGGTGGAGGAGGATGGCACGCAACGCCTGTGGCGCTTTTCAGTGGATGGGGGCGAGCCGGAACTCATGCTGCAGCATGTGGAGCCGGTGGGCTACCACGCATGGATCGATGCCGACCGACTGGCGCTCTTTGTGCTGGGTGAGCCGCCGACCCTGCAACTGGCCGATCTCGGGCTCGGCGACGCGGAGGTGGTCACTGAGGACATCGGCCCTTCACTGCAGCCGGTGCCGGATGCCGAGGCGGTGACATTCGTGCAGCAGCACGCGGACACCCCCGCGCAGCTTATGCGCTTCGACCCGGCAGCCGATGCGCCCGAACCGATAATCGAGCTCGTGGAGGGCGGCGAGGATCACACCTGGACGCCCGACGGACTGCTGCTCATGACGTCCGGTTCTGTGCTCTACAGCTACGATCCGGACGCAGGGGATGCGTCATGGCAGGAGGTGGCGGATCTGGCGCCGCTCCAACTCTCCCGGATCGCCGTTAGCCCGGATGCGGCGTGGCTGGCGATTGTGGCGGAGGAGTAATCATTTTTCCGGTCCCACTTAATTCTATCCTCTCGTTAGGAATGAATGCGGCAAAGCAGGGATTAGAAAATCACTTTGCACTCGTGTAGAGACGTATCATGATACGTCTCTACCGGAGCTGGCTACCAGCCCTGGGTTCAAACGAATGGCTGTGCGCTGGGATGGCGTTTAATACCCCCCTTGTGCCCTCCGTCCTGGCGGGCACGCGCATGCAGGACCGTCTTGGTCCAAGTTCAGGCACCACGCCAACCCGAAACGACGTGCCACCTTCGGAGCCGAGACGGCTCCGTCGGTTCGTCGCGCCCGGGACGGACGCGATGAGAGGGCGGGTTAGGTTAATGATGGGGCTTCACCGCCCCACTTGCACGTGGGGTCGGTGGTGTTCGGTAGCAGCCTGCTACGCTGGGTGTCATAGCGTGCGGGGTCCGGTATAACGCGGGCATGGAGGTGCTGGCGGAGTGGAAACAGGTGCTTCTGAAGGAGTGCGAAGGCACAGCTTCCGTGCGTCATCGCAGGTGCGAGATCGGTATTCCGAAGGTGATCACCGCGTGAACGGGCTCCTCGTCGATGGTGCCCGCATGCCACTCCATGTCAAAGGCCGCTACGCGGACCAGGTTTTCGCAGGCATCATTTTTCGGTTCGCCGTGAAGGCGTGTATCCAGCAGTTCTCCCTCAGCGTTTACTAACACTTCAATTATGAAGCGTTCGTGATCGTCTTTGCAGGCCAGCCCCCCGATGCGATCACGAATGTGAGCTATCATAGTAGACATGCCGCCATCCGGCTTCGGCATGGTCTCGTGGGATGTCCAGCTGTAAACGTCTTCGCCTTCAAGGCCATCCCACCAGATATTGTCCGCCAGTATCGGGTCCACCGGAAGCCTGCGCGGAGATTCATTGCCGTCGTCAGATGTGGTTGCTGACTCAGAACCGGCACAGCCGGTCAGTAGCAGGGCAACGAGTAGTAAGACGGTTGGATAAAGGAAGCGCAGGGACATAATGGAGGAATGGGCAATCTCGCAATGGATGCTCTGAGTATACTTCGTTATACCACGTAGCGCAAGTGGGTAGATTCGGAAAGCTACGGTATCAGCAATTATGAGGCATATCTCTCAGCGACAGGAATCGCACGGGTAACGCGGCACTGACCCTCGGGGCAAGCACTATGCACCCGGTTCGAAATTCTCCATAAGATGAGATCATTATGATCTTTTCCTCAGGATGTCCTATCCTGTAGTAATGCTCACTCCCCCATCAATGCAATTTCCCTCCATGCGTACAGCTACACCCTACCTGAGGGCTGCCAGCGCACTACTGGTAGCGCTTTTTCTTTTGCCCCTCTCCGTTCAGGCGCAGGATCTGACGGAAGCCGATCTGCGCAATGCCGATTCTGACGATGGCCTCTTCACCGTTCATCAGGTTGATGATAAGATCCTGTTTGAGATACCCGAGGAGATCTTCGGCCGTGACATGGTCGTGATGAGCCGCTATGCCTCGGTTCAAGACGGGCTCGCGAACGGCGGCGATCGGATGACCACCAATATGTTGGTGCAATGGGAGCGCCGCGGCGACCGTGTTTATCTGCGTTCACAATCGTACAGCAACACTGCCGATGAGGACGACAATGTCCACCTGGCGGTCCAGAACTCCAATTTTGCTCCCGTAGTAGCCAGCTTCCCCGTGGAGTTCAGCCGCGATGGCAGCTCTGTGATCGATGTGAGCGAGCTGTATCTGGGTGACCACCCCTCATTCTCTTTTCCCCGTCAGCGCCGCTCGAACTACGGCATCCGGGGACACGATTCGGATCGCACGTGGCTGGAGTGGACGCGCAGCTTTCCTGAGAATATCGAGGTTCGCGTCGTTCGGAGCTACGCGGCTGACAATCCGCCCTCCAACATGCGAGGAGGTACGGTATCTTTCGAGATCAACCACTCGATGATCCTTCTGCCGGAGGAGCCGATGATGCCGCGCCTGGCCGATGAGCGTGTAACCTACATCACGGTGTCACAGACCGACTACTCGCGGGATTTTCAGGGCGTGCGGCCATATCAGTATCTCCGCCGCTACCGCATGGAGCCGACCGACATGGAAGCGTTTAAGCGGGGCGAGCTGGTAGAGCCGAAGAAACCGATCGTCTGGTACATCGACCCCGCTACGCCGGAGGAGTGGATCCCGTATTACAAAGCCGGCATCATGGAGTGGGAGGATGCTTTTGAGAAAGCTGGCTTCAAAAACGCAGTCGACGTAAAGGTCGCCCCGACAGAGGAAGAGGACCCAGAGTTCAGCCTGCTCGATGCGCGGTACAATGTGATTCGCTATGTGGCTACTCCGGTCCGTTCGGCTAATGCTGGTGGCGATGTGGTCGATCCGCGCTCCGGCGAGGTGATTCGTGGCCACATGAACATGTATCATGGGCTGGATGAGCGCTTGCGGTGGTGGCTCGTCTCTCAGGTAGCGACCGCTAATCCGGACTTTCAGACGAATGAGCTATCTGAGGAGGATATGGGCGAAGCGTTGCGCTACGTGATCTCGCATGAGATGGCGCACGCGATGGGGCTACCACACAACCAGCGAGCTAATTTCGTCTTTCCAGTTGACTCGCTCCGCAGCCCCGATTTTGTGGAGCGAATGGGGCATTCAGCATCGTCCGTTGGGCGGACCCGGTACAACTACGTTGCCCAGCCAGGGGATGGCGTTGCTCCAGAGCGGCGCATCGGACTGTGGGATGAGTTCGCCATCATGTGGGGGTACCGTCCCATCCCGGAGGCTACCACGCCTGAAGAGGAGTTTGAAACGCTTAATGAATGGATTGTGGAGCGTGCGGATAAACCCTGGTTCCGCTCGGCTACGGCGCAGTTTGGGATGGACGTGGAGTGGGATCCCTATCGGATGACGGAGGGAATCTCCGATGATCCAGTTCGTGCGGCGGAGTACGGGATGCGCAACCTCCGTACTGCCACCGAAAATCTGATGGACTGGATTCTGGATGAAGGGGACGACTACCACGAGCTGGGCACCCACTACCTCCAGAATCTGACGCAGTGGAACCGGTATGCGGAGCACGCCGCTTCAGCTGTCGGCGGCTCGTGGACGCACCACAAACGCTACGGCGAGGAAGGCTGGGTCTATACGCCCATCGAGAAGGAGTATCAGCAGAAGGCCATGACCTTTCTTGAGGAGCACGTCCTGAGCACGCCCGCCTGGGCGCTGGATATGGATATGCTGCGGCGTATTGAGCATGCCGGTGCCGTGGAGCGCATCCGTGCGTATCAGGAGCTGGCCGTGCAGCGTATCTTGAACCATGCGCGCCTGGCCCGGATGATTGAGCACGAAGCATTCCTGGGTGATGACACGTACCGCCCCGCCGACATGCTGGACGATGCCCGCGCTGCCGTCTGGCG
Source organism: Salinibacteraceae bacterium (assembly GCA_007124945.1). Taxonomy (GTDB): domain Bacteria; phylum Bacteroidota; class Rhodothermia; order Rhodothermales; family Salinibacteraceae; genus Tc-Br11-B2g6-7. The sequence goes on from SLED01000079.1 coordinate 6,396, forward strand.
CGAGGTGCGAGAGGGCGAGGCTATTGACACGTACCGCCGCAATATGCAGCGCGCCTACGTAGAGCAGGCACATTACCTGCTTCACGAGGCGGAGTCGGAGCACTGGTCGCCGCCGCGCTCGGGCAACCTTCGCGTAGGCTCCAACGACGATCCGCCCCTGAATGCTGATCTGCATATCAGCCAGTCGGATATCCGGCCGCTGGTGCGTGATCAGTTGCGCCTGCTGCGCGATGAGATCACCGAGGCCATCAACGGGGGCGTTTCCGACCGGATGACGCGCATCCATCTCGAAGACACGCTCGAACGTATCGACGCTGCCCTGTAGAGACGATCCGACGGGTCGTCTCTACGCTTCATGCCACAAACTCTCGTGGCAGGTAAACCCAGTGCCTGCCACGAGGGAGCTGTGTTATGACGCCAAGGCATCGATGCCTTCTTCGTACGCGTCAATGGGTGGGCACGAGCACATCAGGTTGCGGTCTCCGTACGCGTCGTCAACGCGTCGCACAGCGGGCCAGAACTTGTGCTCGCGCAGCCAGTCGGCCGGATAGGCCGCCTGCTGCCGGCTGTAGGGATGGTTCCATTCATTCGCCGTAACCATGAGGGCGGTGTGTGGTGCGTTGCTTAGCACATTGTCCTCGGCATCTACCGCGGCGTCGGCTACGTCCTGTATCTCTTCCCGGATCGCAATCATCGCTTCGCAGAAGCGGTCGAGCTCGGCCTTGTTTTCGCTCTCCGTGGGCTCCACCATCATGGTGCCCATCACGGGCCAGGACATCGTGGGGGCATGGTATCCGTAGTCCATCAGACGCTTAGCAACATCCACCTCGTTGATGGGCAGCTCCTGCCGGAAGGGACGGAGGTCAAGAATAAATTCGTGGGCCACGCGGCCGGCACGTCCGGTGTACACGATGTCGTAGTGGGCAGCGAGGCGCTCCTTCACGTAGTTCGCGTTCAGGATCGCTACCTTTGACGCCTGCGTCAGACCCTCTGCCCCCAGTAGGGCGATGTACGCCCACGAGATAATCAGAATGCTGGCACTACCGTACGGCGCCGCTGCTACCGGGCCAATTCCTCGCTCCCCGCCGGTTTCCACCAGCGGATGAGCCGGCAGGTAGGGCACCAGATGGTCGGCCGCGCAGATGGGCCCCATTCCGGGGCCGCCACCGCCGTGCGGAATGGCAAACGTCTTGTGCAGGTTCAGATGGCACACATCAACCCCATAATCTCCGGGGCGGCACAGACCCACCTGCGCATTCATGTTTGCGCCGTCCATGTAGACCTGCCCACCGTGCGTGTGTACGATGCCGCATATCTCCCGAATGTCCTCCTCAAATACGCCGTGCGTGGAAGGATAGGTGACCATCAAAGCGCCCAGGTTGTCGGCGTACTTTTCCGCCTTGGCCCGCAGGTCGTCCAGATCCACGTTGCCCTGCTCATCGGTCTTGATGGTAACGACCTTCATGCCGGCCATAACAGCGCTGGCGGGATTGGTGCCGTGTGCGGAGTCCGGAATGAGACAGACCGTACGGTGTCCTTCCCCGCGATCCGCGTGGTATGCCCGGATTACCATCAGCCCCGCGTATTCACCCGTGGCGCCTGAGTTGGGCTGCAGTGAGGTGCCCGGGAAGCCAGTAATTTCACCGAGCCAGTCTTCCAGCTGGCGTACGATCAAACGATAGCCGGGCGCCTGTTCTGCCGGCGCAAACGGATGCAGTCCGTTGAAGCCCTGCCAGCTAATGGGCATCAGCTCAGCCGCTGCATTCAGTTTCATGGTACAGGACCCGAGCGGGATCATGCTGTGTGTGAGACTGAGGTCGCGCGAGGAAAGGCGATGCAGATAGCGCATCATCTCCGTCTCGGAATGATACTGCTGGAAGACGGGATGCTGAAGGAAGTCCGAGCTGCGCTGTAAGGGTCCTTCAAAAGCAGCGGAGACCTGCGTCATTAGGTCCTGGAGGGATGCCTCCTCATAGGATCCGCCTCCAAAGATGCTGAGCAGGTCGGCAAGATCTCGGGGGGATACCGTTTCGTCAAGCGCAATGCCAACCGATCCATCCTCAAAATAGCGCAGATTAATATTCCGCGCTTCCGCCAACTCCCGAACCTGTGCGCTCGTCAGGTCTTCGTGCAGATCTACGCGTAGCGTATCGAAGAAATGGTCATGTCGGATCGTGTGCCCCAGTTTTTTCAGGCCGCGCGCAAGTACGCGAGCCTGATGATGTACGCGCCTGGCAATACGCTGCAGCCCTTCAGGCCCGTGATACACTGCGTACATGCCCGCCATAATCGCCAGCAGCACCTGGGCTGTGCAGATGTTGGAGGTCGCCTTGTCTCGTCGGATGTGCTGCTCCCGCGTCTGAAGCGCCATGCGGAGCGCCATATTACCGTCGGCATCTTTGGTAACACCGATCATACGGCCGGGCACCTGCCGTTTAAAACGCTCGCGTGTGGCAAAGTAGGCTGCATGGGGTCCTCCGTAGCCCAGGGGCACTCCAAATCGCTGAGTACTTCCTACCGCAACGTCAGCGCCGAGCTCTCCCGGTGGCGTTAACAGCGCGAGGCTCAATAGATCTGCAGCCACGGCCACGTACGCATCCGCTTCGTGGGCACGCTCGCAGAAGCCGCTGATATCTCGAATGGCACCGTCGGTTGTGGGGTACTGAACCAGTGCACCGAATACGGACCCATCAAACGAAAACTCGTCTGGTTCGCCGACCACCACCGTCACGTCGATCGGCTCGGCGCGCGCCTGGACCACCGCAATGGTTTGCGGATGGCAATGCTCTGACACGAAGAACGTGTCTGCCTCCTTCCGGCGCGTCACGCGGTTCAGCATCAGCATCGCTTCCGCAGCCGCAGTCGCTTCATCGAGCAGCGAGGCGTTCGCAATCTCCAGCCCCGTCAGCTCAATCACCATCGTCTGGAAATTCAGCAGCGCCTCCAGCCGCCCCTGCGAAATCTCAGCCTGATAGGGCGTGTACTGGGTATACCAGTTGGGATTCTCCAGCACATTTCTCTGAATTACCGGTGGCGTGATCGTGTCGTGATATCCCATCCCGATGAACGAGCGATAGATCTCGTTCTTTCGCGCGATCTTACGAAGGTCGTTCAGCAGTTTGTGTTCAGAGCGCGCGGGCGGCAGGTCCAGGGGTTCTGTGGTGCGGATACCCCTGGGCACGGCCGTATCCACCAGCGCATCAAGCGAGTCGGCCTGAATGAAATCGAGCATCTCGCGGATTTCTTCGGCAGAGGGGCCGATGTGCCGGCGCGCAAACGGGGTTACATCAAGGTGGTGTGATGGGGCGTCGTCTGTGGTCGGCGCCGGTGCGGAAACGAGACTCATGGAGACGGTAGTTCGTGCTGATGAACGTAGCAAACTGAAAGGACGTGCAGCCGCAGAAAACTACGAAGTCCGGGAGATACGGGTTCAGACAGGAGCGTCCCGATCTCGGAAAGTCAGATGGATTTTCAGCTTAGTCCACCGGACATAGCGCCCAGTGCAGACAACCGGTGCGGAGGCTCCTGAGGAAAGCCGCAGAATGGTAACCGCTACAACAGTGCAAACAATAAAAAGGCGCCACCGGTGAGGGTAGCGCCTTGCGGTATTCGAATTAACTACAGGGCTCAGGGCCCGCCCGCTTGCGCTATGCGCGTTTACACGGGTTTATGGTTAGAGCTGTGCTTCTGGGCCGCGATCGCGTAGAGCGCGAACTGATCTGCCCGATCCTTCAAGCCATCCTGACGGAGAAGTCTGTGCAGGGAGCTCATCGCGCGACTATCTCCGATGCTGTGCAGGGCTTGCACGGCCATCAGGCGCAGCTTTTCATTCTCCTCAGTCTGGAAAATGTGAAGCAGACCCCGCGTTGTGCCCTTCAGGTCAACCTGCTGGCTTCCCTCGCGCTCAGCAAGCGTTATGATGTTGCGTATAGTTGTTTCTCGAACGCCCTCATGCGGAGAGTTGAGCTGCACGGTTAGCTGAGCAGCAATGCGGTCGTCTGGTTGCTCTGCCGTGGCATAAGTGAATGCATCAGCGCTGGTTGCTGCTGCCTTGTGAGGACCTGCTACTATGTACCCCAGCAATAGTACTGTTATGCACGTAAGTAGTGAGTTTTTGAATCTTCCATTCCGTTTCATAGGGTCACCTCGCGATGTCCAATAATAGAAGGACTTATGAAGTTTGCACCCCGGGTATGCGAGGAGTCGCCAGAAATGTTACACCATGGCTAAATTATGCACCTCTGCCGAGCGCTCTCATGGCTCGGTGACCCTGTTGAGCGGGCGCTCTTCCATGGCATCAGGTACCCTTCGGCGACTCCAAGTTCACGTGGTGCAGGGGTCAATCAGCAGCAGGTGCCGAGGAGGTGCGGGATTCCTGCGAAGAATTTTGAGATGACGTCTCCCGCTTCATCTCGCGCGGGAAGTGTACCGCGAATGTGCTACCTTCTCCAAGTTCGGTCTGTACCTCGATCTCCCCTTCATGAAGAACGGTAAGGCGCCGTACGATGTGCAGCCCGAGTCCGGTAGACGACTCATCCCCCGTAGGCTGTGCAGAGAGTCGGTTAAATGGTTCGAAGAGTCCCGCCTTGTCCTCCTCGGTTAGGCCGGGGCCCTCGTCGGTTACCGCGAACGTCACCTTCTCATCATTGGAGAAGACCCGCACGCGAATATCTGCATCGTGCGGCGAATACTTGATCGCATTACTTACGAGGTTACTCAGGATTTCGTGGATTCGCCCGCGGTCCCCCTGTATGGCGCAAGAATGCTCGGCATCCAGGTTAAAGCGTAAGGCCTGCCCCTTGCGCGCGGCCTGATCCGCGAACGCGGTCACCACGCTGTGGCCCACATCGGCGAGATCAACTGAATCAATGTTTAGGTCAAGTTTACCCGATTCGATAGCTGCTGAAGCCAGTAGATCGGATATCATCGAGACCATGTGATCTGCCGAGGAGCGTATCAGGCGGAGCATTTCCGGATTGGCATCGCCCTCTTCTTCGAGAACCTCGGCCACGCCTCGAATGCTGGCGAGCGGGTTCTTTAGATCGTGTACGGCCATGCTCAGCAGGTTCGACTTGGCACTGTTGGCCTTGCGCAGTTGCTCGTTCGTTTCCTTCAGTTCATCGTTCAGGGCGTTGATTTCCTGAAGGCGTTGCTCTACGACAGCTTCCAGCTCTTCATTCCTCTTCTCCAGGAAGCGGGTCCGCATGCGAACCAGCCCAAAAATGAAAGTGCCGGCTAACAGTATGTAGCCCAAATACGCCCAGGTGGTGCGGAACCATGGTGGTTCTATTCCAAACGAAGCGGACGTGGCCTCCGTGATGACGCCGTCCACGGCCTTTGCACGCACCTCAAAGGTGTACTCTCCGTGAGCGAGATTGGTATAGTCTTTCTGCGTTTCATCCGTCCACTCAGACCACTCCGGCTCAAGCCCGCTCAGTCGATATTGATATCGGGTCTCTTGTGGATGGTTGAATGAGGGGGTGGCGAAGGTAAATCGAAGGCTCGTCTGATCAGCGTCGAGATGCAGACTGTCGTCGGGATTGATGTCGACAGCGAGCGTTGAGTCGGGGTTGATACCGGAAACGCGCCGTATGGTGGGAGGGGGAGGAGGAGCAACGTCCTGCAGTTCATCGAAAGAGAAGCGAATGATGCGGTCGTCTGCACCGGCCCACACCGTGGGGCCGCCCTCGGCGTAAAGTGCGAAGATGCCGAGGGTTGGCATTCCGGCCGTGGGGCGCATCTGCACGCCGGAGGATGAGCGAGGCAGCAACACGGTGCCCTCTGAGGTGACGGCGAGAGCATGATCTGAGCCTGCCGGGTGAGCCTCAACAAGGAATTCCCGCTCGTCGGGGAGATGTGCATTCAACGGGCTATGAGCCTGGAGGCGATAGCTGCCGGTCTCATCCTGTGCCAGGTAGTGCATGTCGGAGCCCACCGGAGTCATCAGCGTGTCGCCCAGCATGGTAAGCCGGTATCCGTACCGTGAGGTGGAATCGACGCTTGCAAAGAGCGAGGCGTCCGCCCCCTGCCCAATCGCTGCTGGTCGCTCAATTTTCCAAAGGCCTGATTCCAGCGAACTCGCCCAAAGGGTACCCCACACGTCTTCCTCCAGATACCGAATGGACTCATCGAAGCCTTCCATCATGCTGTCCTCGACCCACCTCTCTTCTTCCAGCCGAAGAGCGCCAACGCCGTCGTGATGGCCGACGTAGGCGAAGGTGGCGTCCGGGGTTTTCTGAAGTGTGTAGGCGCTGGGTACCGGACTCACCAATCGTTTTTCGTTCCCGTCGAACTGCCAGACGCCATCGGTGGTGGCCAGCAAGAGTCCGGCCCGGGTTGAGGCCATATCGAAAAGTTGTGTGTTGAATTCTCCCACGGAAGTGAGCCGGGGGAAGGCGCCGGGCGTCTCGGCCGGGTCGAGCCGGTATAGCTCGGTTCCTGTACCGACAAAGAAGGTGCCCTCATGACGCGTCAAGGAGTAGACACCGTGCAGCAATCCGTGGCGTTCATCCAGGCGCGAGAGAGGCTGCCCGATAGCGGCGCGGGCGATACCATTTTCCATTGCCATCCATAGCCCACCCTGGTTGTCTGTGCCAAGATGTTTTACGTCATCGCCCGGGAGGCCGGTATCCCTGTCGAGAATGCGGTACAGCGTCCCATCGTCGTTTATGAGCGCGACTCCTCCATGAAGAGACGACAGTGCGAGCCGATCGTCATTCAGCATGACGCCGCCCGTAACTGTGCTTTGCCGTGCCCATCCGGATACGTCCTCATTGAGCGATGTCATGCCCTCGCCATCAACGCGGTAGACGTCGTTCGGGGAGGCCGCAACGAGCGAGCCATCGCTTTGCTCGCCGAAAAAGAGCACATCGATTCCCTGAAGCGCATCATGCGCTCCCCAGGGGCGAAGGGCATCCTCCGTAACCTCCAGCCAGCCCTCCCTGCTGTCAAACACCACCACGTCACCACCAATTATTTCCAGATGGCGGAGGGTAAGCGGGTTCTCATGCCGAATAAGACGCACCTCCGCACCATCCCACGCAAAAAGTCCGGCGCGAGCAAGAAAGTAGGCGGAATTTCCGGTCGTCACCACAGCATCCACACGCCCGATGGTTTCCTCCGCCGACTCGGGAAGTGTGTCGGAGAGAACGCGGAAAACAGGTTGGCCCCGCTCTCCTCGGGTGAGTTTGCCGAATAGCCCGTCGGCACCAACATAAATGGTGCTATCGGGGCTCGCTGCAACACGGCGGGGTGCCCGGAGCCCGTGTAGCGAAAGGTGCTCCCAGGCACTGCCATCATAAATCAACAAGCCCTGCTGGTTTGCAGCGTACAGCCGGCCTGTTGCTCCCTGTACGACGTCCCAGGTTTGTCCGGGGATATCCGGCCCAAGCGCAGCGCTGTCGAAAGAATAGATATGCGGTGCACCGCGCTCAGCCTTGCTCGGTTGTGCCTCCAGCGCCTCCGGCTGTACCATGCACAGCAGCAATACGATGTAAACACACGGAGCAAGTGAGGAGCGCGCGTTCAGCATGCATATGTTGACTCTGGTGGAGGTGGGAGGCCGGCCCTCGGGCCGTCGGTGTCTGCATTTAGTTAAGAAAAGGCGTAGCCCGAACGCGCAACGTTAGCCATAGTGCCCAGAATTGCTGCGCTGTATTCTGACACCGGCAGTACCCGTTAATCGACACACAAATGCGCTAATGGTTTGAGTGCG
>SLED01000067.1 GCA_007124945.1 Salinibacteraceae bacterium
GTCAGCATCATTGGGAAGCGCATGCCCAGGTCGTGGAGGCGTCGCCCTTCCAGCAGCATGATTTCCTGTCGCATCAAGTAGAGCAGGCGGACAAGCTCGGTACCGCTGGCGTCGTTGATCTGCTCGGCCGTAACAGACGTTCCGGACACGGAAGGAGTTACAACGCACTCCTCGCCATCCGGACATGGACGATCGAGTACGAGCCCTTCGACAAATTCACCGCCGGGCTCGAACGCGATCTGGATCTCCGAGGAACGTGGGCGTGGATTGAGCTCATCATCTAAACGCTCGTCATTATCGAAGAAGGAAACCGACGGCCGCGCATCCACAACGTCGAGGGCGTCAAGCAGATGCTGACGTGCGTCAGCCTCTTGGTCAGCGTCCAGCGCAACCTCTGCGAGAATAAGGTGCATCTCTTCTGCTTTTGATACGCTGATGCCGGATGACCGCGAGGTAAACTTCGGATCGAGGAAGTCGAGCCTGGGGAGAGGCTGTAGCTCTTTAAGTGCGCGCGTGACGATGAACAGATGCGCAGCATTTACCAGATTTTGCGCGTCATATTCCTGCTGAAACAGGAATGCTGGATCTTCATCCAGGACCGACTGCGCATATTGAGCGGCCTGAGTGGCGTCTCCTGTTCCACGGTAAAGGCGTGCCAGTGCAGCCTCTGCAGGAAGCGCAAAGTCCCCGCCTCCATCCAACGATAGAACGGCGAGGAGGTCTTCTTCTGCGACAGCGAACAGTTGTGATGCAGGAACCGGTGCTTCATCCCTTGCAAGCGGGACGTAGCTGTAGTTCTCCGCCTGCATCAGCGCGCCCACACCACGGTAGAAGTGTGTTTCTGCGAGTTGCGCATCGGTGGCGCGCTCGTCTCCCGGTGCTATCTCTTCGAGAAGGAAGGATGCCAGGGCACGCAGCTCCTGAAGGTTCCAGTAGGTACCTAACGATGCACCGGTTGAGTTAATGACGGCGGTATTCGGGTTAATCTGCTCGGGAAAATCCATGGCATTTCCCCCGAGACCTGTACCGTGGATGGAGTAATCATCGGTACCCACCGCAGTGGCTACCACTGTAGACCCGAGTGCTCGAGCGAACTGGGCTCGTACACCCGGAAGGAGTGATCGCACGGGCTGCGTAGCCGCGGCGAGATCTTCGTCAGTAGTACGTGGGTTTTCAACGCCAGTGGGGTCAAGGAAGTCGCACCCTGTGGCCAGCAGGCCAGTAACGGCCAGCGCCACAAGCAGTGCGGTGATCTTGGTTGGTAGTGTATGTAGTATCTTCATGGCGGTTATAATCGCTGTAGTGGAGGGCTTGTGTTGATGGATGCGTTGGGCCTTAGAGGGTTACCTCCAGGCTCAAGCGCAGTGCACGCGGCGGAGAGAGCGTAATGCTCTGCGTTCCACCCAACTGCAGCCCGCCTCCGCTGGTGAGACCAGCCAACTCGGGATCTACAAAATCTTGTGCCGCGAAAGTAAACAGGTTTCGTCCTGTAATGGCTATGTTAGCCGACCGCACGTTGAACTGCTCGAGCAGGCGCTCTGGCACGCGATAGCTCATCGAGATCTCGCGGATCTTCAGGAAGTTGCCACTCTGCAACAGTGAAGTTCCGGCGTCTGCCGTGCTAAAGGTGCCGACCTCATTCCCATCCGCATCGTACTGCGTCGGGCGAGGAGCACGCTCCAGACCGTTGAACGCAGCCCAGTGGCTACCCCAGTCGAATACCTCCGATCCTGTCTGCCAGTCAGCCAGCGCGAAAAAGTTTAGCCTGTTAAACAGCGTGAGGCGCGTGGTGAACGAGCCGGTGTGATCGGGGAATGGCGTGGTGTCGGTGAACTGGAACTCGGAGGAGTCCAGGAGGCCGTCCCCTGTGCTATCGAACGGCGTCATAGCTCTCCATGCGCCTACGGGCTTACCTTCTGTAACGCGCTGCTGAGCACTCACCGTAGAGGTGAGGTTGAAATCAGCGGCGCCGCCCATGTCGGTGATTTCATTTTCGACGTAGCCATACGCAGCCCCGAAGGAGAGCCGGACGTCGCGGCGGTTTAGCACGCGCACATCCAGATCAAGCTCAATACCCCGATTTTGGATCTCACCGATATTGCGAAGTTGCGATCCGCGCCCGGTCAGCGGGGGTTCGGGAACCGAGAAGATAGCTTCTGAAGTGACCGAGCGGAACCCTGTAAGGTTAAGGCCAACCCGGTCATTGATGAAGGAAGCTTCGACACCACCTTCGATTGTGGCAGTGCGTTCCGGTCGCAGATCCGGGTTACCCGGATTGTCGAATCGAGGAGCTGCTTCACCACGGAAAGCCTGTGCTTCAAACGTCACATCACGCGCGAACGGGGTGGGGAACTTACCCGTCTCTCCGTAGGCCGCACGCAGTTTTAATTCGCTGACCACATCGGCAAGGTTGCCCGACCAGAAATCCTCATCCGAGATCGTGTAGGCGAGGCCAATCGATGGATAAGCTTCGAGGCCCACATCGGCACCGAAGGCGCTGTTTCCATCGAACCGGAGCCCCGCATTGATAAAGAGCCGGTCGTCAATGCCGAGCTGCTCACGGAAGAAGAAGCCACCGTTGAATACCTGGCTCCGAGATTCATCGGCGATGATAGAACCGGCTTCGCCGAAGTCTTCTGTACCTGGCAGCGCGAACGTCTCGCCCTCGGCCCACACAACACTTGTTTCTTCGCGGAAGCCCTGTGCGCCGAATGTGAAGTCAGAGGTTATCCGCCCTTCACGAGGGTAGCTAATGGTACCCTGATACTCCAGCGTAATAGCGTTGAAGTTGCGGTCGAACCGCGTAAGGAGACCGTCCTCATTCCCTGTTAGCGCATCAGCTTCGGCAGGGTTGCGCCGCCGCTGCTCATTCGAGCGGCTATCGATTCCTCCAGTTAACCGTGAAGAGAATAGCTCCGATGGGTTGTATCTCGCGGTAGTGGAAAAGGTGAACCGATCCACTCCTTCAGTGATGCGCGGCATCAGGAAGAGGTCCAGTGCTTCATCAAGCGAACCCGTACCGGTAAAGAAAAGTGCATCCCCAACCTCGAAAGCAGTAAGAGGATCGGCGATGTTCACGCCGTTATTTATCCGCGAGAAATTGGAGCGCGTGTAGGAGCCGCTGAAGCCAACGTTCAGATCGTCAGCAAGCTCGGTTTGCAGGTTACCGCGGAGCGCATACAGTGAGCTTGCATTGTTGGGCTGCACGCCGTCGCTCTGCTGGACCCGGCCGCTAACATTGTACGTGATGTCAGCTCCTCCACCGGAGACGCCCGCGTAGTAATTCTGGAAGTGGCCTGTACTCAGAAACTCATCGCGGATAAACCTGCCGCGGCCGAAGTCGGGGCTATCCGGGTCATCTACCCTGCTGGCAAAAGAAAATCCAGTATCCAGCAGAAACTGATCGTTGGGGATGTCGACTCCCTGCTCCGTCCGCAATGTAACCTGCGGACTTCCGCTCTGGCCGCGCCTGGTGAAAATCTGGATCACGCCGGTTGAGGCATCCGAGCCGTACAGCGTACTGGCTGCCCCTCCCTTGGTGATCTCCACACGCTCAATGTCCTGTGTCAGAAGCTCGGCCAGTGCCGAGGTGGACTCTCCACCGAAGCTGAAGCTGGTGCCGGAGTTGTTATCCATACGGACACCGTCGACGTAGATCACGGGCGTCTGGTCGGCGAAGGCGCTCGTAATGCCGCGGAAACTGACCAGCGCTCCCTGGCCGGGCTGAGCAGATTGCAGTCGAACCGAAGAGCCTGAGACGCGACCCTGTAGCAACTGATCAACGGAGGTGACGGGAGACTCCTGAATGTCGCGTGCGGAGAGCACGCTCACATCGGAGGAAAGCTTCCGCCGTTCTACGCTCTGACCAAGGCCGGTGACAACCAGCTCATCCATCTGCAGGAAGTCCTCGCGCAGAACAAAGTCTACCGTGGCTTCGACACCGGCTTCGACCGTTACGTCCTGTCGTTCAGCAC
>SLED01000004.1 GCA_007124945.1 Salinibacteraceae bacterium
GCAATATTGGACGCATGAGCAGATTTTTTCACCATCAGATGGCGTCTGATGGGTGTAGAGACGCATTACCTGGTTATTCATCGTGGCGCTGGATACAACCGATTCACCGTTTCCTCGCCGCCTCAAGCACAAGGTGCCAAACACCCCTGCCCCACCTTTCGTATAGTGTGGGCTGTGCACGATTCGCTCCCATCAACCAGACGGCATGTCTACCCCTTCCTTCCGACTGTACAACACGCTCACCGGGCAGCCCGACGTAGTGGAGCCGGCCGAACCCCGGCACTTGCGCTTCTACGCGTGCGGACCCACGGTGTACAGCTACGCCCATATCGGCAATTTCCGCTCGTTTATCACCGCCGATCTGATCGCGCGAACGGCGCAGGCTATCGGATGGGATACCACGTTTGTCAGCAATATCACGGACGTTGGGCACCTTACTGAGGACGATGTTGCCGACGCCACCGGCGAGGACAAGATGGCGAAAGCCCTTCGCAAAGAAGGCCAGCGGTTTGCCAACGTGTGGGACCTCGCGCGGTACTTTTCGGATGCGCTAATCGACGACTGGCACGCGCTTAATCTGGTAGAGCCGGATGTGCGTCCGCGCGCCACCGAGCACATGCAGCAGCAAATCCTGGCCGTACAGGCGCTTCAGGAAAAAGGCTTTGCTTACGAAACGAAGAAGGGCGTCTATTTTTCGGTAGAGAAATTCCCGGAATACGGAAAGCTCTCCGGTAATACAGCCGAGGAAGCGCTTGTGGAAGGAGCAGCAGCGCAGTCGCGTGACACCGTGCAGGATCCCGAGAAGCGCCACCCGCGCGACTTTGCGCTCTGGAAGAAGGACGAGAAGCATCTGATGCAGTGGCACAGCCCGTGGGGATGGGGCTTTCCCGGCTGGCACATCGAGTGCTCGGTGATGGCGATGGAGTACATCGGCGAGCAGATCGACCTGCACGCCGGCGGCGAGGATCTCATTTTCCCGCATCACGAATGCGAGATCGCTCAGGCGGAGAGCATCACGGGGAAGCCGTTCGCGAAGCTGTGGGTCCACACGCGCTTTCTGCAGGTAGAGGGCGAGAAAATGTCGAAGAGCAAGGACAACTTTCTGACCGTACGAGACCTCATCGCACCGGAAGCAGTAGGCGGCCGCGGCATCCCACCGCTGGCCCTGCGCATGACACTGCTCTCCGGGCAGTACCGGAAGCCGTTCAACTTCACGTTCGACAAGCTGCGCGATAGCGCCCGCCACATCCAGCGCATCGAAACCGTTGACCAACTCGTTCAGCAGGCGCTCGCAGAAGATGCCCCAGGCGATGATTTCGTGGGCGAGCGACTCGGCGAACTGTACGACCGCGCTCTCGGCGCCATGCTCGATGATCTCAACACACCTGAAGCCCTTGCCGCGACCATCGAAGGCGTGAAAATGCTTCAGGGTATCGGCAGTAACCTGTCGGGCGCCGCGGCGACGTCTGCCAGCGAATGGCTCGACAAGATCAACCAGCTCCTCGGTATTATCCGGCCGCAAACCGAAGACGCGGATGCAAGCAAGGACGAAACTGATCCTCTTGCAGAGAAGGTGGAAGGACTCCTCGAAAAAAGAGCACAAGCGCGCAAAAATAAGGATTTCGAACGCGCCGACGCCATCCGCGATGAGCTCGACGAGATGGGCATCGAAGTAATGGACTCACCCGAGGGCACCACCTGGCGCCGGAAGGTGAGCGTATAGCTCTCGCCTGGCGATCCCCGACCGCGTATCCCTGCTATCGAACCACCACGTGAAACGACCCATGCCCGACGCTACTACTGCGACCTCCTCGCTACCCCTCACCGAACGCCCGCGCCGCCTGAGACGCAGCGCCGGTCTTCGTCGTGTCGCGCGCGAGACGCGACTTTCGGTCGACAACCTGATAGCTCCGCTTTTTGTGAAGGACGGGATCACCGAACCGGAGGCCATCGACTCGATGCCCGGACAGTACCGGCTGCCGGTTTCTCATCTGGTGAAAGAAGCCCGGGAACTGTTCGATCTGGGCGTGCCAGCGATCGCCCTCTTTCCGGCCGTGGATGATACCCTGAAGACGCCGGACGCTGCAAACGCGCTCGCCGAGAACGGCCTCTACCCGCGCGCCATCTGCGCCTTAAAGGAAGAGGTGCCGGAGATGCTCATCATCACCGACACCGCGCTCGACCCCTACTCCTCCGACGGCCACGACGGCATCGTTGCTGGCGGTGAGATCCTCAACGATGCCACCATCCATGTGATGACGGAGATCGCTGTGCTCCATGCCTCCTGCGGCGCCGATATCATCGCGCCCTCCGACATGATGGACGGCCGCGTGGGCGCTATCCGGCATGCACTCGACGCCGCGGGCTTCGAGCAAACCGGCATCCTCTCCTACACAGCCAAGTACGCGTCGGCGTACTACGGGCCGTTTAGGGATGCGCTTGACTCCGCCCCGCGCCAGCGAACGGACATTCCCGAGGACAAGAGAAGCTATCAGATGGACCCCGCCAACAGCGACGAAGCGCTGCGCGAGCTACGACTGGATCTGGAAGAAGGCGCAGACATGGTCATGGTGAAACCCGCCCTACCTTACCTCGACGTCATCCACCGCGTCCGGCAGGCATCCGATGTGCCCGTGGCGGCCTACAACGTCTCCGGTGAATACGCGATGCTACACGCCGCCGCGCAAAACGGCTGGCTCGAACTGCAGCCCACAGCGATGGAAGCCCTGACCGCCATCCGGCGGGCCGGCGCCGATGCCATCCTCACTTACTTCGCTAAACACGCCGCCCGATGGCTTCAGGAAGGGTAAGCACGTCCCCGGCCTTCTCCCGAAATAGAACAACTTTGTGAGCACCCGGGAAAAATCTTGACTCGGTGCATGTGGATGGGCATGTTACCGTCCGTCATACAAAACAACTACCAGCTTTTTTTGCAGATGGCCACCGAAATTACGCACATCGATTACAGCCACATGTCCGGCGGGCTCGTCCGCATGATGGACCGCTTCAAGAAGGAAGGAACGCTCATTGGCACGCCGGAAGAGGACGACTACGTGCGCGAGGATGCCAATGCGGCACTTCTGGGACTGCTGTACGATCAGCGGGTGCGTGCGGAATACGCCTTCACCGGCCCGCACCGGCTGAAGGAGCGCCTGGGCCATCTCGATATGAAGAAAATCGCAGCGCATGATGCCGATGAGTTCAAGGAGATCTTTGCCGAGAAACCCGCTGTGCATCGGTTTACGAACAAAATGGCGGACAACACGCAGGCGGTCGCCAAGATGATTGCCGAGGAGTACGGCGGCGATGCGTCCAACATGTGGAACGACGGCGCGGACCTGAAGACGATTCAAAAACGCGTGCAAAAGCTCCCCGGCTTCGGGAAAGGGAAAGCCTCGAAGATTCAGTACGTGCTGCACTATTTCGGCCATCGCGATTTCAGCGACGAAGCGTAGTGCGTCCGGCTGCGATCGGAAGTCACGCTCGATACCCATCCATCGTTGTTGACCTGCCCATCACCTGACGGACATCATGCGTTCGCCCCCCCAATGGCTCCTCGCGTGGGCGCTGGGTTCGGTTGCACTCGGTGGCGCGTCCCTGCTTATTCCCCTCTACGTCATCGAGCTTGGCGGCTCGGCCTTCATCCTCGGCATCCTGGCGGCCACCGCCGCGCTCGTGGGCGCTCCCGGGGCCTTCATTTTTGGACGGATTGCCGATCGCACCGGCAGCTTCGTGCTCTTTATTGAAAGCGCACTCGTCACCGTAACCGCGTGCCTGGCCGTGCTGCCCTTTATCGAAAACCTGACGGCGGTGGTGGCACTCAACGCCGTCGTCTGGTTCTGCTCTCCCGGCGCTGCATTCGTCACCGGTCAGGCATTGGCGGTGGACGGCGGCTTCGTCGCCCGCTGACGACCAGGGCTGACTGCCCGCGACGTTGCGACCTGCGGGCCGACCAGGAGCAGCA
>SLED01000148.1 GCA_007124945.1 Salinibacteraceae bacterium
AGTGCGGCCAGCGTTCCAAGCGCAAGATAGCGCGTGCGCCCAATATGGCTCATGGTAACGCTCGATGAGACCTTGAACCGGTCCTCAAGCCACGACCTCGACGTGAAAATCGTCATAGCTATGAGCAAGCTAAAAAATATCTGAGCCGTGAAGGCATGCACGACGGCAAGATCGAGCGACAACCAGATCACGCGAAGCCCCCCAAGGATGCCCTGGACGGTGACGAGTACCAGTGCCACAAAACCGAGTATCTTCATCCAGCGCCGGTGGTCAGACCACCAGGTCCAGAAGGCCAGTACGAGGATCATCATCCCCACCAGCGCCCCCAGCAGGCGATGCCCGTGCTCAGCGAGTACAGGAGTACTGTGCCACCATCGCGCAGTCGGGTCATCGGGGTCCTCAAAGCCGGTGATGAACGGATCGTAGGAACCGAAGGTAGCGGGCCAGTCAGGAACGGCAAGGCCCGCATCAATACTTGTTACAAAACCGCCCCAGGAGATGAGAACGAGCGTAACGAAAACCGTGACGGATGAAAACCAAAAGCGCCAGCGCATCTCCGACGTCTGAGAACGTCTATCGCTGGCAAATTCGAAACGTTTAACCATAAAATTGAAAGGCAGTGGGACGTGCGCCTGCGCGCACCCGGGCAACGTTAGGGAGCAACGGCGGGTATATCTACCAGTTCCATTAAGAGGCGTTGAACGAGGCAATGTCGATTGTGGGACAATAGAATCGATACGCCTGCCGGTCTCTGTGATATGCATTGTCATTCGTGGTGAGGGCCGTTTATATTGGTCGCGTCATCAGTACTCCCCATCGACCATTCTTGAAAAACCAGCATGTCTTCAAACGGAACGCTTATAACGTCAATCTCTGGCATACGTGGTGTTTTTGGTGATGGTCTGAGCCCGCAGGTTCTCGTGCGCTTCGCCATGGCCTACGGGAGCTGGTCGCGGCAGCGGGCCCTCGGTATGGGGAGAGCGGCAACAATTGTTGTGGGGCGGGATGGACGGGTCACGGGCCAGCTCTGCAGCCAGCTTGTTGCAGCATCGCTACAGGCTGTGGGCTGTAACGTAGTCGACGTAGGCATGGCAACTACGCCCACCGTCGAAATGGCTGTCCTGGCCGAGAAAGCAGTTGGAGGGATCGTGCTCTCCGCGTCCCACAACCCGGCCGAATGGAACGCGCTAAAGCTACTCAACGAGAAAGGGCAATTCCTTGACGCCGATCAAGGCCAGGCGGTGCTTGCTCGTGCAGAAGCTGACGATATCCCTACGGTGTCCTACAGTAAAATCGGGACCATACGGTCGGCCAACTATCTTCCGTATCATGTCGATGCAGTTGCCGGTCTGGATTTCATAAATCCACAGCGGATTGCCGCGCGTGATTTCAAGGTGCTGGTTGATGGGATAAACTCCGTGGGGGCGTTCGCACTTCCAGCACTGCTTCAACGACTGGGGGTTGAGGAAGACAATATTCACGTAGAGAACGAGGAGGTCCACGGGCATTTTGCCCATACCCCCGAACCACTGCCTGAGAACCTGACCTATACAATGGAGCGGCTCAAGGAGGTGGGAGCAGATATCGGACTTGTCGTTGACCCTGACGCCGATCGCCTGGCCCTTATCGACGAAAATGGGCAGTATGTTAGTGAGGAGCTCACACAGGTGCTGGCTGCGGATTTTCTGTGGAAGAGCCGCAGCGGCCCTTTTGTTACCAACCTCTCCTCGTCTCGCGCGATTGAGGAAGTGGCAGAGCGGTATGGCGAGGCGGTATACCGCTCGGCAGTGGGAGAGATAAACGTGGTCAAAAAAATGGAGGAGGTTAACGCCATGCTGGGAGGAGAGGGTAATGGCGGCGTTATCCTCCCTGATCTCCACATGGGACGGGATGGACTTGTCGCCACCGCGATGGTCCTTCAGCATCTTGCCAATCAAGACCAGCCACTCTCGGCCATTGTCGAGGAGCTACCACAATTTGTGATCTCCAAAAACAAGATCACGATTGGTAATAGGAGCCCGCAGGACTTGTTGAACGTGCTCGCAGAACGGTATCAGAACGAGAAGATATCCACGATTGACGGGGTCAAGATCGACTTTGAAGAGGGATGGGTCCATCTTCGGCCCTCGAATACCGAGCCCGTATTACGCATTTATGCCGAGGCACGTACGAAGAAAACGGCTAATGAGCTTGCTGAACGCTTTGTGGAAGAAGCTCAAACCGTAATGAGCTGATCATACGGCAAGGTGATTGTTGCATGCGTTCGAAACCCTACGCAGCTATACGAAAGCATACGTTCGTAGCAAAAAACTTTCATTCTCTATTGAAACGCGTGAAACAGCCTGGGCAGGGAGGCTTTCCAACGGTACCTGATGATAAATCAGGGCACTCAGGAGGCTGCCGTATTCATCGCGAATGTGGTTCCTCCGGGACAAGCAGAGTCTCCTTGAGGGGGAGAGGCTCTGCTTTTTTTATATCACACCCGCGGAGTCGCATACCTGTCCAGAATTTCCCTCTTGGAGTTGAACCGATCGTCGGCCACTCTATGTATAGTGGCAGTTTTATTCCGGAGCGATTAGCCAAAGCACTATGACAGACTCTACCACGGGAAGGCACCGCGATCCTTCGTACGACGTATTTCACGGGTACCGGCAGCCGCTGGATTTCATCTTTAAGCCCGACAGTGTCGCGGTGATTGGTGCGACCGACCGACCGCACAGTGTGGGGCGGACGCTGATGCGAAATTTACTCAACACGCCATTTGGAGGGACGGTGTACCCGGTAAATCCCAAACGGGATAGCGTGCTGGGGGTGAGAGCGTACACGTCGATAGAGGACGTGCCGGATCAGGTGGATCTTGCGGTAATTGTCACGCCTGCGAGCACCGTTCCCGGGGTTGTGCGTGAGTGCGCCGCGGCGGGCGTCCGTGGGGCGGTCATTATATCTGCGGGGTTTAAAGAAATTGGAGAAAAGGGGCGCGCGCTCGAGCAGGAGATCAAGGATATTCTGGCCCAGCATGAGATGCGGGTGATAGGCCCCAACTGCCTTGGCGTAATGCGGCCGGAAACCGGGTTGAACGCCACGTTCGCGGGTTCGATGGCACAAGCTGGTAACGTGGCGCTCCTGAGCCAGAGCGGTGCGCTGCTTACCGCCATCCTCGACTGGAGCCGCCGTGAAAATGTAGGCTTTTCGACGTTTGCCTCTGTTGGATCGATGTTGGATGTGGGCTGGGGAGATCTGATCGGATACCTGGGTGACGACCCCAGAACCGAAAGCATACTCATCTACATGGAGTCTATTGGAGATGCCCGGTCATTTATTTCGGCGGCGAGGGAGGTGGCCCTCCAGAAACCGATCATCGTGATCAAGGCGGGCCGCACGGCCGAGGCAGCCAAGGCCGCTACGTCACATACTGGTGCGCTGGCAGGTAGTGACGAAGTGCTCAGCGCGGCATTTAGGCGAACGGGCGTCCTTCGTGTAAACAGCATCGCCGACCTTTTCTACGTGGCTGAGGTGCTCGCGAAGCAGCCCCGGCCATCGGGTCCCAATCTCACCATTCTCACCAACGCAGGCGGTCCAGGGGTGCTCGCTACAGACGCCCTCATTCAGGGCGGTGGGCGTCTGGCAGAGCTATCGGACGACACGATTAACTCCCTCAACGAGATACTGCCCGATACGTGGAGCAAGGGCAACCCCATAGACCTCATTGGAGATGCTCCGCCCAGTCGCTATGCCAATGCACTTCGTATAGCGCGCGATGACGAGGGCAGCGATGGGCTGCTGGTCGTTCTGGCACCACAAGATATGACCGACACGACGCGCACTGCCGAAGAACTGCGCCCGTACGCAGATCTCGGTGAAAAGCCCGTACTGGCCAGCTGGATGGGCGGTTCGGACGTAGAAGCAGGCACCAGGCTACTCAACGACGCCGGGATCCCAACCTTTGCTTATCCGGATATGGCC
>SLED01000002.1 GCA_007124945.1 Salinibacteraceae bacterium
ATAGCGTCCTCAATCACATCCTCCACGTATGCTCTAACGTCTTCCTGGTAGTGTTGATATGTTTGGGCAAGGACCATGTGAACCCGCTGCGAGAGCCATCGTGCCAGGGCATCCCGGCGCGGGCTGATGGCTTCGTCAACGATGCGTTCTGCGACGGGCCCGCCGCGGTGAACCTCACGCTCGACGTTATCCAGGATGCGCAACGTCACCTGATCGGTGAGCTCCTCCACGAGGATTCCAACGTAGTGACTCACAAACTGGTACGGGCCGGTATTCGTGATATCGATGATGCCCAGCTTTTGCAGTCGATGGACCATGGCCACCGCCCGCAGAATCCGCAGAAAGCGGAAGGATGCCACCGGGATGCAGCCCAATACATCGTACCAGTGGATGAATGGATAGTAATACCACCGTCGGTATCGCTTGTTAATGATGGCCCTAATCCACTGAAAAAGGAGCTCGGCTACGAAGATTGACACGAAAACGAGGTCAATCAGAATGAAATTGGCGTGGATGCGGCTCTGATAGAAGTCGTGGAATTGAGGTACCAGCGCGTAGAGCTGTTCCTGCACCCACAAGAGACGAAAGAGCCCGTCAAATGCGAGAAATCCGAGGTTGAGGATAATGAGTACGACCATCAAGACGTCGAGCCCGAGGAGAAAAGTGTCCTCGCGTTGTTCGTCAGTGCGGTGCTTCGCCATGGGGTGAGGGTAGCTTGTGAGCAAAACAGTTCCGGCGTGCCGGTGCCAGAGATGACAGCGTGAGCCGACCAGCTAACGATTACAGCTGGTATCGTTTTCGGACAGCAGTCTGGAGGGCATCCAGTGCGGCCGCGGCATCTTTGAGGCGCCGGCGCTGCATGGGAGAGAGCGATGTGAGATCCAGAGCGTCGGTCGGCTTCTCGCCAGCTTCGGCAAGTTGAAGCTGGTGCGCCAGCTGGTAGTCGAGCATCTGGTGGTATGCCTCAAGAATTGCGGAGAGCATATTCCGGTCGAGAGCGTTCGCGTCAGCAAGCTGCCGCAACCGGTCCTTCGTGCTGGAGCCATCAAGAAGTCGGTGCTCCAGCGCGAGCGTACGTGTCAGATCGACGATTGGTAGAATGGCGCGCTCGCGTACATTGTACCGAACACCTTCGTCAGTGTGGTCCACCTTCAAGCGCCGAAAAAGGGAAAGAGGAGCGGGATGACGCAGGCCGTTTGTCGCCATTATTTTCAGGAAGCTACGCTGCTCATCCAGCGCCTGCACATTTAGCGCATCTTCGATATCCTCCACCAATCGTTGTAGCAGGGATGACTCCCCGTAAACCGATCTGAGATCGAACAGGTGCGGATTGGTGCGTAGTGTCTCCGGATCCGACTCAAAGATCCACGTCCGGAAGTCCCGTTTCAGAGCCGGGAGGCTTTTCCGCCAGGCGGGTTGCGAGGCAGACACCTCGCCGATCGCAAAGCCAAAACTCGAAAGGATGGCAACGGTGCGCTCAGCCATCTCTTTCAGCCAGGCCGCTGCCACCTCTTCCTGATTATCAGACACCTCATACAGTACCAGATTTTGTTGAGGGGTCGTAAACAGCATCTCGCGCCGGGCACCATCTCCCACCCGCACCCATGTCCATTGAAGGCCGTCGGGTGCCTTCTCACCGTTAGACGCAAGCTCACTAATCGAAAGCTCGATAGCACGGATAACGAGCTTGTCGAAGAGGGTTGACAGGAGATCGACAATATCGATCGCTGACACGCTCTGGCGGTAGAGATGTACGGAGAGCAGCCCGATAGCCGTCCGCAGGTCGGACAACTCATCGGCAGTTGCAGCCGCCTGTATGTACGAGAGTGTAGCTGTTGGATCGACGCAGCGAAGGTGCGCCACATCACGGGGAGTCACCACCGCGAGAACCTGCTCCTCAGTGTCGCCGTCCGATTCGGTAAGCAGCACGGCTGGCTTTTCGGACGTTGTGAGAAGCCGCAGCACGTCAAAAACGGAAACATCCCGGGCAGGGGCGGTCGGTACCTGTTGCTGATGCGCGTTAACGGTGGTGCGGTCCTCCCGGGAGATTGCCTGCTGAAGGGTGGGTAGATCTACGATCTTTCCCGGAGGCTGATGCTCTATCACAGCAACTGATCGGTGCCGATCCTGCATTAGCTCAGCCGCGCGCCGGATGGGCGTATTTTTGT
Source organism: Salinibacteraceae bacterium (assembly GCA_007124945.1). Taxonomy (GTDB): domain Bacteria; phylum Bacteroidota; class Rhodothermia; order Rhodothermales; family Salinibacteraceae; genus Tc-Br11-B2g6-7. The sequence goes on from SLED01000002.1 coordinate 2,169, forward strand.
CGAGCGAAAGCGGACGCAGGTGCGTGAACTGATCCATGCGCCGTCCTACGAGCAATTGCGCTGCCGCCACATCCTGCGGTTGGTTTGCCAGCCGGATGGTGTGCCGAAACAGTTCTTCAACAAACTCGGCTACCGGTACGTGCGCATCGTGCAGTTGCTTGAATCGCCGGCCATCAATCATAACGCACACGGTGGGCGCGGCGGCCTTTGCCTCGTAGAGCGTCATTCGGGTGCGCACAAGAGCTTCAGCGCCAAACAGATCACCTTCGCCACACTTGCGAATCAAGCGGCGATTGTGCGTATCGAGCAGGCGCACGAGGCCGCTCTCCACAATGTACACGCCACGTAGCTGCGTGCTACCCTGAACGTGGACGATCTCACCTTCCGCAAAATACTCGATCGAAAGGTCAGGGAGGAGCGCTTCCCGGTCTGATTCGGGAAGTTCATCAAAAGGGCGTGTGCGCGCGAGCAGCGCCAGGGTACGCGCTAAAATAGACGACATGATGCCTGTCGGGCCGTGAGACGATTACGCAACATGCTCTTGAGCATACGAATGCGCGTCCTCGTGTGCCACTCTTAGCATCGAAACGAGATCATCTGCTGTTTGCTTGCGCAGAGTAGCGAGGCCCTCAAGCGCAGAGAAGAACGCTCCGGACGTATCCTGGTCTACGGGAGTCTCCAGTACCGGAGCGTAGGACCAGAGGCTGGCGACCCGTACCACGTAGACCATGAGCTGCGCCGGCCGAGGAGTCGCGTCCTCCGGGCGTGCTTGATGACGGATGCAGGTCTCCACAAGATCGGGTAGGTGCCAGTGGGAAGCCACGTGAGTACCCGCCTGAATATGGGTTATTCCAATCTCACGCTTCTCCGAGAAAAGTTCAGGTGGGCTAAATTCAGGCTCCTCTTCGGTGCTAACATCATCTGAGAGGCGATACCACAGTGCAGCGTAGCTTGTCTCTTTGGTTTGAAGAAGGACCATGCGGCCGATCTGATGCAAGAGCCCCACCAGAAATGCCATGTTGCTGTGTGGCAGACGAAGCTCGGAGGCCAGTGTTTTTGTAAGCTTCCCCGATGCGATGCTTGTGCTTACGATCAGGTTGTAGATGTTCTGGCCGGTCGCTGTCTCCATAAACGGAAACGACTGCTTCAGCCCAGCTTCAAGCGCAACTTCGCAGACGGTTTTTCCACCCAGGAGATGCACCGCTTTCTCCACGCTTTCGACGTGGCGACTTAATCCGTAAAATGGGGAGTTTACTCGACGGAGCACATAGGCTGAAAGTGCCGGGTCCGATTCTGCCACCCGGACCAGCCGTTTCATTGAATTCCCCGGGTCGCCATACGCAACGATCTCAAGGACCTCTGCCATCGATGACGGTAACGGGGGCAGAATATAACCGTCAAGTGTCGACACTGTATCCCGAATGGTGGTGAATAAGAATGGAGAAAGGTACGTGATCTAACGCGAAAATTGCAACTGCTTGACACCAATGTTGCATATGGCGACTGGTGGAGGACAAAAAAAGCCTCCTGCACGCAAGATGCAGGAGGCCCGAGACTACAGAAAGAGTCGTTTATAAATCGCTTTCTCGATTATGAGCCGTCAATTACGGTTATTTTTTGCTCTTCGGGTGGTGCGTAGATCGTGCCTTTAGAGTTTCCGACGAGCGAATTTTGCCTGACGGGGGACCAGGATTCCCGGATAGCCTGCGGATCTCCATAGAATGGCGCGCTACCCATACCGTAGCGGCCGTAGTCCCAGAAAAAAAGATTCAT
>SLED01000186.1 GCA_007124945.1 Salinibacteraceae bacterium
GAAGGCGAGAAGATACTCGTGATTGTGAACCTGTCTCGCTTCCCCCAATCCGCATATCTGCCAGCCCACGATATGCTGTCAGGCCTGGTACCTGTAGAGCTCAGAGGGCAAACCCCTTTCCCCCAAATCGAGGAAGGCACGCCGTATCACCTCGTACTTGGCTCACATGCCTGGCACTGGTTCGTGCTCAAAACGGAGGCCGACGTTGACAAACCGCACGACGCCCTCATCGAACACCCCGAGCGTGCTCCCGAGCCCCTGGCAGATCTTCCACGGCTGCAAGTAACGGAAGGCATTCAGAATCTGCTGGTGCGCACGCTCGTGGAGAACGGAGGTATGGCGCGGCTTGAAGGGCTGCTACCTGCCTTTCTCAAACAGCAACGCTGGTTCGGCGGCAAAGGAAAGCAGATCAATGAAGTTTCCATAGCCGATGCCGTACGCATCCGTCGTGAGCCGCGTGTATACCTTACGATTCTGAAGGTGACCTATGACGATGGAAACGTGGAGCGTTATCTGGTCCCCTTCACGCAGGTTTTCGGAAACGAGATTGAAGTGGTTCAGGAATCCTCCCCCGAAGCCTCTCTTGCTCTGGTTGAGGGGCCAGACGGTACCGGGATGCTAATAGATGCCACCGCCTGGGATGATTTCTGGCTGATTCTTTTTGAATGGTGGCAGCGTGAAGCGACCAGCCGCTCCCTGCGCGGTCAGTACGTCTCGAAGCTCGACCAGCCGCTCCGCACCGTTGGCGCCGAAAATGCGCAGCCGCTTCGTGGAGATCAATCAAACTCGTCAGCCATCATCGACCGTCGATATTACATTAAACTGTACAGACGCCTGGTTGCCGGCCAGAATCCGGAGGCAGAGCTACTGCAACACCTTACCAAACAAAACTTCGAGTTTATCCCGCAGCTCCACGGGCTGCTATATTTCCGTCGCCCGGATATGCAGATCGATATTGGCATCCTGCAGGAGGCTCTTCCCGTTGAAACCGACGGATGGACCTATGCGCGAGCCGTAATTGGTCGTTTTCTTGATCGGGCAGCGGAGGTGCCTGCGCCGCCTGAGAGTCCGCTTGCAGATACAGAGGAAGGGCCTCCCGTTGTGCTGGACGAACTCGCCCCTGAAATGCTCAGGCTGGCCGACACGCTCGGTGTGCGCACCGCTGAGATGCACCAGGCGCTGGCCAAAGGCGAGGGACCGGATCTTTCTCCTATTCCGGGCCACCCGAAGGACGCAAAGACGCTTGCAGCACGTCTCGAGAAAGAAGCCAGTGAAACGCGCGCACTTCTCGATGCCAATGTGGACCTCTCAGCTTTCGAGCCGCTGTCTTGGGAAGGACTCCAGGCAGGACTTACGAAGGTTAGCAATAGCCGAATGAATGCGCAGCGCATCCGTATTCATGGCGATTACCACCTGGGGCAAACCATTCGGGCTACAGGAGAGCTGTATATTCTTGACTTCGAGGGAGAGCCGGCTCGCCCCCTCGACGAGCGCCGCTCGCGCGATTACGCATTACGTGACGTAGCTGGTATGCTCCGTTCATTCGACTATGCGATCCATGTAGCCTGGGCTGAACGGACCGGGAAAGACCCTGCACTCAAACCATGGGCTCGCCTGCTCTCCCGCTGGGTTGAGCAGTCATTCGTAACTGCTTACAACAGCGCGACTACCGAGGCCCCGTTCCTTTTCCCTCCAGGAGACAGACCCGTTATGCAGTGGGCCTTCCTTCTGGAAAAAGCACTGTATGAAGTGCGCTACGAGCTGGCTCACCGTCCCAAATGGCTCTGGATGCCGCTCCATGGTCTGCGCAAGCTCCTCACGTCCCAGGCTGAGCCAGTATCCCCCATCCGTGCAGAAGCGTCCGACCGCGTATCCAACTAACTCCCCCCGCCCATGCCATTATTCGACAAGGACGACTTTTATTACTGGAACCAGGGTACGCACCGGCGCCCGTACGACAAGCTGGGAGCCCACCCCAATCAGCAGGGATGCTGGTTCGGCGTCTGGGCTCCGCATGCTGATAACGTATCGGTCATCGGGTCGTTTAACGACTGGAATACTGAGGCGCACCCAATGAAGAAGGTAGACGCCGGTCTATGGGAGGTGTACGTCCGCGGTGCAAAGGAGGGCGACCCGTACAAATTTCGGGTCCAGCGCGGTAGCTATGTCGCTGACAAAACCGATCCGTATGCCTTTGCCATGGAGCCGCCCTCTCCCGGTGGTAGCTCCACCGCCGGCCTCTCCTCCATCATAACGTCGCTCGACTATCGGTGGAACGACGAGGAGTGGATGGCGAGCCGCACCGGCCCCGAATCACTGAAGCAGCCGGTCTCGGTGTACGAGGTACATCTCGGATCGTGGCGACACGGAGAGCCAGGCGAATCCCTGAGCTACCGGGAAATCGCCGAGCCGCTTGCTAACTACGTGAAAGAGATGGGCTTCACGCATGTAGAACTCATGCCCGTAATGGAGCACCCTTTCTACGGATCGTGGGGCTATCAGGTGGTCGGTTTTTACGCGCCGACGTACCGGTTTGGCACTCCAGAGGATTTCAAGTATCTGATCGACACACTTCATCAACACGGCATTGGCGTATTGCTTGACTGGGTGCCCGGGCATTTCGCTCCCGACCCGCAGGGACTGGTCTTTTTTGATGGCTCAACCCTTTACGAGTACGATGATCCGCGAATGCGCTATCATCCGGACTGGGGAACCCTCGTGTTTGATTACAACAAGCCGGGCGTCCGGAATTTCCTAATTGGCAACGCGCTCTACTGGCTGGATGAATACCACATCGATGGATTGCGCGTTGACGCTGTGGCCTCCATGCTCTACCGGGACTACTCGCGCGGAAGCGACTGGTCACCCAACATGTTTGGCGGGCGCGAGAACCTCGAAGCGATCGACTTTCTGAAGAAGATGAACGAGGCTGTTTTCGAGGAATTCCCAACCGCCATGACTCTGGCGGAGGAGTCCACAGCCTACCCCGGCGTATCAGCTCCCACCTATAATGACGGGCTGGGATTCCTTTACAAGTGGAATATGGGCTGGATGCACGACACGCTCCTGTATATGTCCAAAGATCCGGTCCATCGCAAATATCACCACGACAATCTCACCTTCTCTCTTGTATACGCTTTTTCTGAGCAGTACATGCTTCCCCTCTCACACGACGAGGTTGTGCATGGGAAACGGTCAATGTGGGACAAGATGCCGGGCGACGACTGGCAGAAAGCGGCCAACCTGCGGCTGCTTTACGGCCACCTCATAGGGCATCCGGGTAAGAAGCTCCTGTTCATGGGGAATGAATTTGGCCAGTACAGCGAATGGGATCACAACCACTCGCTGGATTGGCATCTGCTCGAGAAGCCGATCCACAGCAAGCTCAAGCTTTGGGTAAAGGATCTGCTCCACCTCTATTCTGACAACCCGGCGCTGTGGAGCGATTCATCTGACAGCTTTGAGTGGATCGACTTCCGCGACGCAACGAATAGCGTGCTTTCGTACAGACGAACGCATGATGGCGAAGACCTGATCTTTATCTTGAATATGACGCCCGTGCCGCGTCAGAACTACCGAATCGGCCTCCCACGGGAAGGCACCTGGAAGGAAGTCCTCAACAGCGACGCCGGGGTTTACGGCGGTGGCGGAATCGGTAATCTGGGGGGCGTGGAGAGTACGCCGGTACCTTACCACGGCCGACCGTTTTCTGCGGTGTTAACCCTTCCCCCGCTGGGCATGCTCGTGCTCGCCTGTGACGAGAATGGGTAGGGACCAAACTCAGACTGGGTGTACGGAAGCTGTCTCAAAGTCCCTGGTTTAAGGCAGCATCCCGCTATTCGAACTCGCCGAAGAGCGTAGCCAGCACCTTTCGAGATCCTCCTCTGTTTCGATGCTCACAGAGAAAGATGCCCTGCCACGTGCCGAAGGCGAAGTCTCCA
>SLED01000155.1 GCA_007124945.1 Salinibacteraceae bacterium
AAGATAACGGGCATTTGGAGACGTCCGGCACGCACTTCATCGACAACTCCGCAAGCGGCAGTGGTGGCGGTATCCGGAGTGATGGCACCATGGAGGTTGCCGGGAGTGAGTTCTCCAACAACGTCGCCGATTTTGGCGGTGGCATTTTTAACGAAGGCCATGCAGAAATCACTGACACCGAGGTCGCCAACAACTCCGGCGAGCGGGGAGGTGGTGGCATTGAGAACAGAGAGGGCACGCTGAATATCTCAGAAAGCACCATTTCTGAAAATTTTGCTTCCGGAGATGGCGGCGGTATAGTGAATACCAACAGTGGTGAATTGCTGATCACTGAGACGACGATTACGAACAACACAGCCGAGGATCATGGAGGCGGCATCCGTAACTTCGCAATCATAGTGATTACTGCAAGCCTTGTTACGAATAACACGGCCCAGGATGACGGTGGCGGAATAAGCGACTCAGGCGATAGTCATACGGAGATATCCGAAAGCGAAGTTACTGCCAATGTCGCGGGCACGGGAGGCGGCATCAGCATCCATATGGGACACATGGAAATCACCGGCACCGAGATTTCTGGCAACTCCGCCGAGCAGGGAGGTGGCGGCGGTATAACCACGAGTTCTGGCGTTCGGGATCCCGTTCTCACGATTATTGATAGCCAAATATTCAACAATAGCGCCAGTGTTGGTGGTGGTGGCATCATTTCCCGGGGCGACCTGACGATTACAGAAAGCGAGATCACTAACAACTCCGCTGAGGACGGTTCCTCCGGTGGCATATCACACAGCCGAGGAGACGCGGAGATCATCGAGAGCACCATTGCTGAAAATTTTGCTTCCGGGGTTGGCGGCGGTATAAGGAAAGGAAACCGTGGTGAATTGCTGATCTCCGGAAGCCAGATATCCAATAACGAAACCAGTTCGGATGGAGGGGGAATCAGTAATGAAGGTGATCTCAACATTGCGAATACAGTGATCTCTGGCAACATCGCTGAAGGGTTTGGTGGCGGCATTCTCAATGCAGTTCTGGAGGCCAGTCTTTCGATTGAACGCAGTACGATATCGGAAAATGAGGCCGGAGTTGGGGGCGGCGGTATAGATAGTGTCGGCGAACTGGCGGTTGTAAACAGTACTGTATTTAACAATCATGCCTCAGGGAATGGCGGCGGAATTTTAAGTGACTTTGGTGAGACGGTAATTCTCGCGACCACAATCGCAGGCAACAGCGCAAGTGCAGATGGAGGTGGGCTTTTCGTCTCGGAAGATTTTGATCGTGTTCCCGTCCGTGTCAAAAACTCAATTATTGCTGGAAGCCTCTCCGGTGGCGAATGCAGTATCAATGACGAATTTGAAGCGCAGGGCGACAATCTAAGCACCGACGATACCTGCCCGGGCTTTACCCTTACCAATACCGATCCGGAGCTCGAACCCGGCGGTCCACAGGATAATGACGGCCCAACCCCAACGATCGCCCTTCTTCCGGGAAGTCCGGCCATCGGTGCAGTTACAGATTGCACCGATCTGGATGGGGACCCGATCGAGACCGACCAGCGAGGCGTAGCACGCCCACAGGGGGAAGCCTGTGATCTCGGAGCGTTTGAAGTCGGCGTATTAGAGCCGGGCGAACTGGCTGTGCATCCGGACCAGGCCGGTGATATCGGCACAGCCACGGTTACAGTGTTCGGATCAGATTTCACCAGCGATCACTCCGTACACCTTACCCGTGGGGCCGACGCAGACATCGTCGGAAGCATCCTTGGTGTCACGCACGAAGGATCACGGATGGACGTTCGATTCAACCTTGAAGGGGCGACACTCGGCGAGTGGGACCTGACTGTTACCAATTCTCAGGGCGTAACGAACACGCTCGAAGACGCTTTGACCATCATTGAAGGGGAGGAGCCGCGGGTATGGGCTACGATTCAAGGGGCCAACCAACTAATTAATGGCGAGACAGGCACGGTGAATGTAAACTACGGCAATAGTGGCGGTGCGGATGTCCACGACGTCATGCTGTATGTGCACCTGCCTGATGATCTGGAGTATAGCGTGAATGAGGCCGAACTCGTCGGGTCGGAGGTCGAGGACTGGGTCGATCCCGACGAACTGGACCCGAACGTGCTTCAGACACTTGACTTACACGTTGACATTGCGGGAGAAAACCAAACGGTACTTCCGCTCTGGATCTATCGGCTCCCGGTGGGCGCTGCAAAGACACTCTCACTGGAAGTAACCCCCTCATCGGAGCTGAGTCGACCTATCGAAGCTGAAATTGCAGCAGTGTCTACGCTCAACGACTTTTCACGTACCGGCGATTTTGAAGCAGCGGCTCCGCCGCTTCTGGATGTCATCTGGACCGGGATCCTCTACGATGCTTGGAACATCGAACATGGTACCGCAGCTCTGGCTTCATCAAGCGAAGCTGTGCGTCCTCAACAGACTGCCAGTCCTTGCACCCCTCCTCCACCCGAAGACCGTCTTGAGGATCTTCTGGATGAATTAGAAGAAGACCGACAAGAGTTCTTCGATACGGCCCAGGAACTGCTTCCCTCCACGGGAGATGTGCTACTTAACGGAGCCCTCGGACTTGGTGCCATAGCAGTATGCGCAAAGACGCTGGGTACAGCCTGCCTCCTTGCCGCCGCGGCTCCCGACGCGCTAAGCATTAAGGATGCCTATGATGTTGTCTCTTTCGATTTAGATGATGACAACGGAAACGGCAATGGTGATGAGGAGGCGAACCCTTGTGAAGAAAGCGATGAGGACAATTACAATCCGGTCGTCCAAGATGATATTCCCCCCGCCAGCCGCACCTTCGGCCATCCCCACTTCATGACCTTCGACCGGATGGATTACGACTTCCAGGCGGTCGGCGAGTTTATCCTCACGCGCTCAACCATCGATGAAACCGAGGTCCAGATCCGCCTTGAGCAATTCGACCCGCAGTATGAGGACTTCACCATCATCACGGCGGGCGCGATGAACGTGGCCAGCGACGCGGTCGTCTTTGAGGAAAACCGCGAGTCATTTGAGAACGTGCCCGACCTTCGAATCAACGGCGCGTCGACCGACCTGCCGGAGATGGGGTCCGAGCCGATAGCCCTGCCGGGCGGCGGTACCATCACGCGCGCCGGCCGCACCTTCATGGTCGAGTGGCCCGACGGGCAGACGCGCGTCGACGTACGTCAGAGCGCCACCGTGATGGGCATGATCGTCGAACCTATGCTGGCGCCGATGTATAGCGCCAACTTGGAAGGTCTCCTGGGCACAGCTGACGGAAACCGCGCGACCGACTTTCAGACCCGTGACGGCACGATCCTCCACTATCCACTCTCCTTCGACGAACTCTACCGCGAGTTTGGCGATAGCTGGCGCGTCACGCAAGAGGAGTCGCTCTTCGGCACTGAGACGTTCGAGGATCTCTCGGTGCCAACCGAGCACATCACGACCGCTGACTTGGACCCGGCGGCCGTCGCCGAGGCGGAGGAGATTTGCGCGGAGTACGGTGTCCAGGACCCAATTCTGATGGACAACTGCGTCTTCGATGTGGCCATCACCGGGGATGAGCGCTTTGCCATCGACACCATCGAGCTCATCACGCCGAAGGCCAAGGAGCAGGCGGCCGAGACCATGGATGAAAACGACGCCAAACTGCAGGTAGTACTCGAGACAACAGCCGAGAACCGGACGTTCGACTTCGGCGGGACCGGGGCCATTGGCGCCTTTACGCTCGTGGAGGATGGCGACCGCTCGACGGTAACGCACACGAAGGCGTTTCATCCACTCACGGCCGGTCTGTATGAGATTACGCTACAAGATGCAGCTATCGACGGCGTGGAGCTCATCGATATCGGGTGCGTCGGCGCGGAAAGCGTGGAGACCGACCTTGCCGCCGGAACGGCGGCGGTGGACCTGGCCGCCGGTGAGGCAGCCCGCTGCACGTTCAGTATTCTGCCCGTAGAACTGGAGGTGAGCCTTGTTCGCTCATTTGAAGACCCCACGCGGCAGGAGAGCTACCGCCTCGTAGGTCTTCCAGGCCAGGTAGACGTTGACCTCGCCGAGACGGTCACCGGCGAGCCCGGCCCTGACTGGCGCGCCTTCCGCGAGAGCGGAGCCGAGGCCCTTGAGGAGTACGACGCCTCGGAGGCCTTCCACTTCCGCCCGGGCAAGGGCTTCTGGCTCCTGGCGCAGGAGGACTGGGCCTTTGAGGAGACCGTCGGCGCGGTGGAAGCCCTCACCGACGAGCCGACCATCGAGCTCACCGAAGGCTGGAATATTCTGTCCAACCCGCTTGGTGGGGGCATCTCGTGGCCCGAGGTCCTTACTCTAAATGACCTGGATGAGACGCTCTGGCGCTGGTCGGGAAGCTGGGAAGAGGCTAACGTGCTTGCCTCGGCGCTTGACGGTGAGGCCTACTACTTCTTCAACGAGGCGGAGCTGAACGAGCTGGCACTAACGAGCGACGGCGATGACGACGCCCTCCTGGCGGCTGCTGCGGAGGCGTCCGAAGAAGACCCCGGCGACGAAACGGCGCTACTCGAGCTGGACGTCTACGTAGACGACCGACGCGCTTCGGGCGTGACCCTCGGTCTGGCGGCCGACGAGGGCGAGAAGGTAGCTCACCGCGCGCCGCCCGCCCACTTCGAGGCGGCGAGCTTACGTATTCAGGATTCGGCTACAGATGACACTTACGCCCGGCAGGTAGTAGCTGGCAAGGCGCGAACTTTTGCGATCATACTCGCGGGCGAGTCCCAGACATCGGTAGCGATTCGATCAAGTGGTGCGAACAGCTTTGGGGCCGCAGGGCTCGAGCTACCGGAGAAGGGAATTGCTTATGACCTTAGCGAAGAGTCAACCATCACAGTAACCTTCGAGAAGGGACAGGAGAACGTGCCCATTCACGTGCAGCTAACGGCCGCAGATGCGCTCGAAGAGGCCATTCCAGACGAACTGGCACTCCACCCGCCCTATCCCAATCCCACGCAGGATGAGATAAGGATAGGCTACGACCTGCCCGAGCCGACGGAGGTAACCATCGATGTGTTCAACGTGCTGGGGCAGCGGGTGGCACTGTTGGAGGATCGCGAGCGCATGGCTGGGGAGCACGAGCTAACGTGGGATGTGAGTTCGGGTGCAGGAATGCTATCGAGCGGCACGTACTTCGTGCGGCTCCGGGCCGAAGGACGCCGCCTGACCGAGCAGTTCGTGATCGTGCGATGATGGCTCAACCAGCAAGCGGGAGACCGGCTGCGTACGAGCAGGAAACCCGGATGCATGTCGGAACGGATAGGATCAGGTCCGAGAATTCATGCGACCTCTTGGAAGTCGTCGATTGCTTCATGCACCGGTGACGTAAATGTAACGCAACAGAAATGAGAAGACGATGAACAAAGCACCGAGACGTCGTGCCCTCGTAGTTCTTTTGGCCGCCGTCTTCACACTTATTGGGTGCAGCGATGACCTCTTCACGGATGTCCCGCCTATTAGCGAAGACGATACAATTTCTGACATCGTGGCCGAGTGGAACCGGGTATTCCTTGATGCGGCTCGCCAGGCGGAAGCCAATACGGCAGGGGTTTCCCGCGCGGGCGCCCTCCTGCATGTCGCTCAGTTTGATGCTGTAAATGGTATCAACGCTGTCATGGACGCTCAGCAGCACTATGAGTCGTATCATGTCTCCAATTTTGACGTCCCTTCGAGCGCGTCTCGGGAAGCAGCTGCAATTGAGTCGGCCTTTGTTGTTCTCTCCGAACTTTTCCCCGACCAAGAGTTCGATGGTGAGCGTGAGGAGGCGATCGACACGCTGCCAGGCGGGGCGAATCAGACCGCTGTCCAGCAGGGTCTAAAATGGGGAGCGGCGGTTGCGCGTGAGATCATCGATCGTAGAGCGAGCGATGGTCATGACGAGGAGCTCAACTACACTCCTCCATGTGATGAGAATGGGGAACGCCCTCCGAGTTGCTGGACGCGCGACCTACAGGGGCGACCGTGGAGTAGTCCTCAATTTGCTTCGATGACGCCCTGGACGATGACAGGCCCAGACCAATTTCGGGCGCCCGGCCCGCCTGCTCTCGACAGCCAAGAATACGCCGATGCGGTCAAAGAGGTGAAAGAGTTGGGCGCGTTCGTAGCGGAAGAACGTCGAGTCGAAGTTGATCAGAAGCGGCATGATACGGCCCTCTTTTGGCAAGGAGGAGGCGGGACCTCACGGCCGCCGGGCAAATGGTATTTGATCGCGCAGACCGTGACCGAGTCACTGGGCACTACCCTCACCGAGGACACCCGCTTGTTTGCCCTGTTGAGCATGGCACTGGCGGATGCGACCGTGGCTTGCTGGGACAGTAAGTTCGCGTACGGGTTCTGGCGGCCAGTTAATGCCATCCACTATGCCGATGGGGACGGAAACGACCAGACGGTTGCCGATCCGGATTGGCAACCGCGTGCAGAAGGTGGCTCGCCCGAATATTCCTCAGGTTTGACCACCTATGCTGGAGCGGCTGAAACGATACTGGTTGATTTTGTCGGTACCGACGACTTCACCTTTGAGCTTACGAGCGACGATACGGGCGAGACGCGAAGATATCATCGTTTTTCGGAAGCTACCGAGCAAAACGTTCTTTCACGCATCTATTTGGGGAATCATTTTCGCTTCAGCCTTGAGGACGGGTTGGGCGCGGGCCGTGCACTTGGCCAACACATCACGACGACGTTTCTGCAGCCCGTCGACTGAGAGCCTGTACGGCGTCGCCGGGAACGGGCAGTGCGCTAAACGCAGCAGAGTTCGCATAAAGATCAGCCGGCCGGCTCCCCATAAGTAGCAACGGCTTGACGGTAAAGGGATGCACGAGCTTTCATCACCATTAGACGACTATGCTTCCATGGCTAACTATTTAAGAAAACCTGTTTGCAATGCCACGGCGATATTGGGGCGGCCGTATATCCTCGCGCTCGCGTTTGCTCTTCTGATCATGCTCTCCGCCTGCAACCGCGACGACCCGGTGTCGCCGGACCCGGACCCAGATCCCCCGACGGTGGTCTCTGAGATTGACAATCAGGAGCTGAAGGCCGATGACGAGCCGGCGGCTTTCGATATAGAGGCCGTCTTCGACGATCCCTCCGGCGAGGGACTAACCTACGAGGCCGAGGTCTCCGATGCGGATGTCGTTGAGGCTGCTATCGAAGGTGCGACGCTAACGCTGACTCCGGTACACGGCGGCGAGGCCTTCATCACGGTTACCGCCGAGAACGAAGGCGGCACGGCAGATACCGACTTCGACGTGCTGGTCATCCTCCCCGACCCGCCGGACCAGCCGGATTAGAAAGCTCAACCCGTCCCTGCGCTGCTGGGAGATCACCAAGCTTTAGCTGGGTACGACCGGCCCGTCCATCGCCCAAAGAGTCCACGAGTGGTTGTCCTGGAGTTCTGCATCATATACCATGACGGACCGTTCTCTCCATGGGAGCGCAAGTAGGGTCGGGCCGCTTCTTCCCACTCCAATCCCACAGATACAAAAGGGCGGGCATAGACTGGCTTTTTTGGTTCGCTCTGGCCAGTCGAAACTAAGGTGGTTGGACAGCTGAGCCGATACTCCGGCATAAAGCATAGGTAAACCACTGTCTGAAAAACAGGGCTCAGCGAGTGCATGACGCGATGAACTACGTGTACACAGCAATTCTTCTGGTCGCCTTTTTGCTGCTTGTCGCGGTACCAGGGCCTGAGTCGCTTCGCGGCGCTGTGCTGGGCGGGATGCTCGTCGCAGTGCTACTTCTGATTCCGGTGCATTTGATCTTTACTGGCTCCACCAGTGCTGATGACCCGAAGCCCGTGGTAAACCTCTGTGTGATAGGGGTAAGCGCGGTCATCTTGACCGGGCTTTTATGGTTTCGCGCCACGATAGGTCCGCTGGCACTCGAATCCGGTTTGAGCCTCAGAATAACAAAGACCCTCTTTTTCTGGGTTCCGGCTGTGCTTGTTGGTGTCATGTACCGTTCCACTGGGGAGGGTTGGCTGCCGAGCAAGCGTCGAACAGTGCTCATCCGGATGCTCGTTGCGTTCGTGGGAAGTCTGGTTGGGCTGTTGGCTCATGAGGCTGCGCGAGGGTACATCGACGCCACGCCGATGGAGTACGCCGTGCGAAACGTGGAACGGCAACTGCCCGGAAACGAAAGCCGTCTCGACTATCATGCTGACGGCAGGACCCTTAACCTGAATGTCGCCCTGGACCCGGGCCATGAGGAATCCAACCTGCAGCGTCTACGCCGCATCCGAGCTATAGCTCATCACGCCGCCGGTCTTACGAGAAGAGTGGATACCGACAGTGTGTCGCTCCGCGTTCTACAAAAAGGGGTCGAGCTGGCTTCGCTCGGATGGCCCGATCCAGAAACGAATCGACCGCTTGATAGACTTCGGATACATTATGAAAACACTGAACTTAGCGATCTGCCAACCGCGGAGGATCTGGGCGAGCTCATCGATCTTCCAGAGCCTGCCTTTCGCTCACAAAATCTATTCTTGGAGTTGGACGGCACGAGCCTCGTGTTGACGTGGATAGGAGAGGGGATGGCTGCGGGTGAATTAGCGAGTATCCCGGATGATTCTTCGCGCATTCCAGAACTCACACATGATTGGCGGGCGGCCAGTCGCCTGGCAATTCGGGTGCAGAGTATATACTCGGGGGTGGAGCGCTTCCGTTTCGCCATGCCCGGTCACCTGTTCGAGGTCCGTGCTGATAGCGTGAGATCTGGGTTCAGCGCCGCCCGCCAGCTTCCCATACCTGAGCGATCGGTGACGGTACAGATTTACGGCTCCGAGCAGATGCCTGATCTGGAACTCTCCACTGGAAGGGCACCCGTCAGGATTATTGAGGGAGATGGGGATTTTGACACACAACGCCGTCGAACGGGTCCACTGTGGCCCTGGGAAGCCGGCATGCTTGGTGGCTTTCAGTTTCACATCACCGTAGTTCATGATGATGGCTCGGTAACGTTCGTGATGCATCCGATGGGCGAGGTCGAAGCTGCGAAGTGGGTAACGCTTTGGCCTGGCGAGATAAAGCGGCTGTTTTCCCGGTATGTGAGGAGTGTACCATAGCTGGAGCAGCAGTGGGTATCGGCGAATGCCGGAAAAAAGATGAATATTTGGCCCGGGTGAGCTATTCGTCCGATAAATTCCGCTTATCCGAATATCCACTGTTGTTGGAATTTTATCAGAGGGTGCGCATGGAGAGGTTTGCGGGTGGTCGAAGTCCGGTTTTCGTCCCTCGGATGAGCTGTACGGGGCAAGGAGAGGTGCGGACTGTCGGCATTTTGGAGTTACTGCTTTGTACCGCTGTCGTGTTGATATTGAGTGCACTCGTTGAGGTGGGGTCTGTGCACGCCTGGCATCAACAGGTACCGACGACCCCGCAGAATTCAGACGGTTATATCGAGACGGTCGATGGGGTGCAGCTCTTTTACCGCACCAAGGGCGTAGGACTTGATACCGTCGTGGTACTCCATGGGGGCCCGGGCTTGAATCTCGATTACCTGGCTCCCGACCTCAAGCCGTTAGAGGAATCACGGACCATCATCTACTATGATCAGCGAGGGGCAGGGAGGTCCACCGTTCTTTCCGATGCTTCGTCGCTGCACATCGACGCGCACATTTCGGATCTGGAGGCGGTGCGCACCTATTTCGGAATCGACCGCCTCACCCTCCTCGGCCATTCCTGGGGAGCGATGCTGGCGGCGCGCTATGCTCGTGAGCATCCAGGCAGGGTCTCACGAGTGATCAAGGTGAGCCCTGGCCCCATACGCATCGATCCGTACGACAGCCAGTTCTTTCCGAGAGTCACGGCATGGATGGACAGTACGACGGTGGCCGAGGTTCAGGCGCTTCAGGAACGGTATCAGCAGGCGGACAACGATGTCGATACCGCCTGTCGCAACTTCTTCGACCTGTTCAAGCGCGGCTATTTCTACGACCCGACTGACCTCGAAGCCTTTCAGCGCTTGCGCGGCGATTTCTGCACCGCCCCGGAGCCGGCCATACGTAATTTCTGGACGGTAAACGCCCTCACGTTGCAATCCGTCGGGGAGTTCGATTGGCGGGAGGATTTTCGTGACCTGACTCTGCCCGTGCTGGTCATCACCGGCGTCAGCGACGTGTTTCCGCCCCAGAATTATCGAGAATGGGAAGCTGCTTTTCCTGACGCTGATCTTATTCTGCTGGAAGGGGCTGGTCACTATCCGCACGTTGAGCAGCCGGAGGCGTTCTTCGGCGCTGTCGATGCGTTCTTGCGAGAGTGAGTACCGCGAAGGCGACCATCAATGGGGCCCTGAGCATCCTAACAGACGACTTCATCCACACCTGGTGCTGTCATGATATCACAAAGATTTGGTTGTACCCTTTTTGCATTATCGCTCATTCTCATTGTTGCTCCGCCCGCCCATGCGCAGGGGGAGCTCCACCGTGGAGCAAGTGAAGTTCAGACGCATGATGATGACGTGGAAGAACAGCTCGTCCAGCTAAATACGGAGCTACTCAAGCAGTACATGCTGCATCACAATATCGAACGCTACGAACAGGTGGCGCTCGATGACTACATCTTCCTGGCTGGGATTGGAGTAATTGAAACCAAGGAAGAGGTCTTAGCAACCGTCGAAAATCTCGACATCGATTCGGTGGCGATCACCAATGAAGAGTTCCGGCTATATGGACCTACGGCAGTGCTGGTGGGCAGGCTGGACGTCGACGGTCGAGTGCTGGGAACGCAGCTTCCGGGGCAGATCCGGTACATAAGCGTCTTCGTGGAGCATGAGGGCGAGTGGCGGTTATTATCGCGCGCCCATGCGTGGGTGCGGGATCCACGTGCTTTAATGGAGGAGAATGAGTAGTTTAACGCAGGCACGCCTCCGAAGGTAAACGGATTGCGGCTCCACATTTAATGCGTCTTCCACTGATCTTTTCTGTTTCGCTGCGCTTAGAGAAGGCGTTGGAAACCATTGCCGAAGGTGCACGGGATTGAGTCAAAACCACTATTTTGCACTCACAGTCAGGCGTAAGGATTTGGCGCGACTATCACCAAATGTGCGTTGGAGGAAGGTGCTGATGACAGAAATTGTCTATACATTGGCTGGCTAACCTTAGGCATCTGCTGCGAAGAAGTTTAGTGAGCGCAAGTACGTGAAAGGTAGTGCGGGAATCGCGGCAGGTGTTTAAACTGGTATTGTTGAGTCTTCCACCGAGAGCCGATGCCCTATTACGACGACGATGGTAATGAATTAAACCCCGACCTCATTCAAAAGCCATCTCTTTGCGTGGGGTGTCTAAAAGATGACACAAATGATGAGATGGAGCGAGTACTCTGTAATCTGACCAGACTGGATCAGCGTGAGGATGAGGAGTTCAACTGCTATGCTTTTATTCCGAAGTACTGATCACGTGGTCAATCAGATTGGTCCCTTCGCTTTGCATACAGAACAGGTTTCATTCAGTCGGTTCGCGAATGAGGCGGTTCCCAGCACCCCTCTACGTATGTGACGTAGGACGGAGGACCGTCCTCGCCTGCGTTCCCACGCAGAGCATGGGAACGAGAGCAGGCTACGCTGGCGTCTCGCCTGTTAACCGCTTGCACAGCCTCCGCGCAAACAGCGGCGCCATGAGCAGTCCCTTCGAACCGAGACCGGTGAACGCCCAGATCCGCTGGCTGCCCGAGAGCGGACGGGCGACGGGCTCTGAAGAGCCGCGTGCGTAGGTTCGGACCCCCGTGGCAGCCTCGACCACCGTAGGCTCGGTAAGCGATGGGAGGAGGGTGCCTGCTTTTTCCAGTATCTGCTCGGTGGCGTCGCCTGTTGGGTCGAGGACGGTGAAGTTGTGCTCGTACGTGCTGCCTATCACCAGTGTGTCGCCATCCGGCACCACGTAGCCGCTACCGGCGAGGGGCGGGAGGGAGGCGAGGTCGACGGGTGTTTCCACACGGATGACCTGTCCCTTCACGCCGTAGAGCTCCAGGTCGCTTAGCGCCGGGTGATCCACCCCCCCGTATCCGAGCGCCAGAATCAGATGCCGGGCGTGCAGACGCGTCCCGTCATTGAGGGTTACCGCGACATGGTTCTTGTCCTCGTCCCATCGAGATACAAGGGTGTTCGGCCGGACTTCTACGTGCGCCGCATCGAGTAGGGCTCGAATAAAGGAGGGCACGCTGATGGCACCGCCGCGGCGGACCCATAATCCACCAAAGGAGGTCAGAGCAGGGGCAAACCGGTCCCGCGCGTCATCATGGGGCAGCCACGTGAGTTGATCCGGATGTTGTTTAGCCCGCCTGCGGTAGGTTATCGCCTGCGACTCGCTCATGGCCGGCCGCCACACGCCATCACCAAAAAATAGATGCTCAGCACTGGCTATTTTCAGCGTTTCCTCAAAGGCGTTGACCGCCTCATGCAGATACGGCACCGGCTTGGCCTTTCGGCCCATGAACGGGTTCACGAGACCAGCGGCTGAACCTGCGGCTGGCTCTTCCGCTTCCACAACCATCACCTCACGTCCGGCCATGCGAAGATGGAGCGCAGCGCAGGAGCCCGCGAGTCCGGCACCGGCGATCAGGACGTCTGTGGTGTATCGCATATCGTGGAGTTGGTGTGAGAGCCGGTGGCGGGAGAAACTATCGTGCTCACTTCGAGATTGTGTAACAAAGGCGCACGCTCGTGATCCCATCCCAAGACCTGCCATGCTATGGAGTCTGTGTTGATTGTTGGAGGAGGCACGATCGGGCTGTCGATCGGGTGGCGCTTGGCCCAGCAGGGCGTGGATGTGCAGCTTTTTGATCGGCAGGAAGCCGGGCGCGGCACCTCCTGGCTGGCGGCAGGCATGCTCGCGCCCGACGCTGAATTGCAGTTCGAGGAGTTGGAGCTGTACGCGTTCAATCGCGAAAGCCTAAGCCGGTGGCCCGATTTTGTAACGGAGTTGGAGGAGGCCTCGGGCCAGTCTGTTGATTATCGGAAAGAGGGTACGCTTATCGTGGCGGATGACCGTGACAGCGCCGAGGCGCTGAAGCGGCTGTACGACTTCCAGCGGGAGCACAACCTGGCGGTCAAATGGATGACGGGCGAGGAGGCAC
Source organism: Salinibacteraceae bacterium (assembly GCA_007124945.1). GTDB lineage: Bacteria > Bacteroidota > Rhodothermia > Rhodothermales > Salinibacteraceae > Tc-Br11-B2g6-7. Next base: position 13,100 of record SLED01000155.1, read on the forward strand.
GCGAGATCGAGCCATTTCTGGCGCCACGGCTTCATGCAGCTGTATATGCTTCGTTCGATCATCAGGTGGACAATCGCCTGCTGCTTGAGGCTCTCAGCGAGGCACTACGGCAGGCGGGAGGCGTTATCCACGAGCACGCACCGGTGGAGCGCATTGAGCCAGACGAAGAAGCGCCGGCTGCGGTATTGGGTGATGGCCAGCGATACTCCGCCGATGCCGTTGTGCTGGCCGCCGGGGCGTGGTCGCGTAAGGTTGAAGGGATCACCCGCACCGCTCTTCCGCCTGTACGGCCGGTGAAAGGGCAGATGCTTCAACTGCAGATGGAAACGCCCTTTGAGCTTCGCCACGTGGTCCGCGGACCAGACGCCTACCTCGCCCCGAAGTCAAGCGGCCGCCTGTTGATTGGGGCCACGAGCGAGGAGATGGGATACGATACGCGCGTGACCGCTGGCGGGCTGTACGATGTTCTGGAAGGCGCGTGGGAGGTGGTACCGGGCATCTACGACCTGCCCGTAACCGAAACGTGGGCGGGTTTGCGTCCGGGGAGCCGCGATCACGCACCCATCCTTGGTTGGTCGGATGCTCCGGGCGTACTGTACGCCACAGGCCACTATCGACACGGTATCCTGCTAACGCCCATCACGGCAGATGAGATTGCCCGGCTGCTCCTCACAGGAGAAACCTCTGATTGGATTGAGCCGTTTTCGCCAACACGCTTCTCACCGGAAGAAATACACCCCACCCGATGAACACGCTGGAATCAGAGATGCAGATCGAAGTCAACGGCGAAGAACGGGACGTGGCCCCCGGTAGTACCATCGCGGATGTGCTGCGGATACAGGATATTGAGCCGGACGAGGCGCGCGGCATTGCTGTGGCGCTAAACGCCGAGGTGGT
>SLED01000053.1 GCA_007124945.1 Salinibacteraceae bacterium
GGATTTGAGAGGCAACGTAGGAGGGTACGGCATCGGTACCCCATATGGCAGCGCCTTCCACGACGTCAGCAGCCCTTCGCAGCAACAGAAACTCCGTTGCCACGGGAGCCACAGCCGTCACGCCGTCCAGCGCGGCAATCCGCTGCCGCTTTTCTTCCGCATCGTCGAGAGGCGCTTCCTGCAGAGACTCCACCTGCACATGCGCGCCAAACCCGATGATCTTTGCCTCTATCTCTTCACTAAAGCCGTGCACGATAGCCAGCGATAGGACGAGCGCGGCCACGCCGACAGCCACTCCGCCAACCGCAATTGCGGAGATAAATTGCAGAAACCGGCTCCCCCCACGTTGCCCCTCAGCCCGACGCAGATAGCGCCAGGCCATAAACAGGATGAACGATACCTTTCGTTTACCGGCCATGCGACGGAAAAGAGGCAGCTGGGTTAAGTGGCGACGTTACGCCACCGCTACAGACGCCTCTACCTCCGCGATGTTTAGCATGAGCCCTGCAAGCAAGAGGATGGTTAGCCCTTTGCATTGTGGCCGAAGCTGCGAGGCGCAATCGGGCCTTCCGGCCGAAATATGAAACCGTACATGCCGAATTCCTCTGCCAACTCGCCCGTGATCTCGACGATCGTGTCCTGACTGTCGGCATCGAAGAGCCCCACGATGTGCGCAATAGTGAAGTACGCACCTTCACGCGTGGGAGTCCACTCCAAGCGCCGCGCGCTGTCGCCGCGTTTCTTTAACTTCTCGTACACTTTGTCAGCACAGGCATCGGCCCGCCGTTCAACCTCTTCGTTAATCGTTGAGATCATCTTCTTCTTGAGAAAACGAGCGACGCCCTGCGGCTTGCCTCGCATCTCTTCAAGCAGCTCGCGCACCGGCGGGTGATGATCGACTACGTAGCGACGCAGCTCTTCCTTGTCCATCAGGACGGAAATCTGCCACTCTTCCTGCTCGCTCCGCATTTTGAGCACCGACTTCAGATCGCTCAACTGGGCCACAACACTCTCCTCAAGTTCATCGAGGGACGCAGCCGGACGGACTTCTTCGAGCGGGATGATCGGCAGGTTTTTGGGCAGCGTCTCAACCACCCGCGCCAGCACAGTGGAGGATTTGGTGTCCTCCCGCTCTGCCACGTTCACCGACTCCACCAGTACATCAAAATTCTGCCCCGGCTCAAGACGATAGGCATCGCTGGTAAACATCTCCCGTGCGTCCGACCGCTCATCAATCGTCCCTCCCAGGATCGCGCGGGCGAAATAAATGTCGTCCTCTTGCGCTGGGAGTTCTTTGCTGCCCTCATCCTCAGCGTGAGCATCTTCAGGCGCATCCTCCACCAAATCGGACGCAACCTCCGCATCCGTATCGGCAGTCACATCAGCATCCAGATCAATAGATCCATCCTCGAATCCCTCAAGAGCCGGTATCTCCTCGACCGGGAGTTCTTCAACGTCTGCCGCGTCCTCGACCTCAACGGTTTGATTCTCCCGCGTCTCAATTCCTGCATCAGCAGAAGGAATCACTTCCTCCCTATCCGCCTGTTCTACTTTTGATTGGAGCTGATCGTAAGAGAACTCCTCCTCTGCTGCATCCTCGTCCTCCTCATCCCAGTTTATGGGCGAGAATCCTCCGTCTTCGTCGGCATCATCGGAATCCTCGGCCTCCGGTTCGGCGAATGAAGCCGCTTCCTCCTGTAGCTGAAGGTCAAACGCATCCTCTTCATCACCGTGGGTCACCGTCTCAAAATCGTTGTTGATGCCATCCGGACGTAACTGTACATCGGGAAGCTCTGCAACCTCATCAGATGGCTCGTCCTCCTGTATCACCTTAAGGTCGTTCTCTGGCCCCTCGTTCTCAGCCGGGAGGCTGCCGTCCCCGCCAAAAGCCGAAAGTAGGTCCGTATCGTCCTCATCCGGCTCACCATCAGAAGGTAGTGCGTCCGTTTCCTCGCTATCCGTCGGGAATTCGCCGAACGACTCGACCAGCTTTTCAACTTCGTTTTCGGATTCGTTTTCAGATTCGGCCTCGGCCGCGGTTACCTCGGCATCGAACGTGTCAACGGCATTCTCCGCGACGGCGGTTTGTTCAGGTTCATCTCCCGTTGAAGGATCATTGGCCTCTACAATGGTAGAGGATTCGTCTTTCTCCTCAACTACATCCTCGGCCATTGCTTCAGTCTCGGATGAGGTTATTTCTTCATCCGCAATCTCTGTGTCCGCTGCGATGTCCCACGTTTCCGTTGCCTCGGCTGTGCCGGAATCTGTGGGCTCGTCGGCTTCTAAACCGGCTTCTGCGGGCTCTGAATCGGCCTGAGACGCATCCGTCGTCTCCGTCAATTCATTCAGCTGCTCCGTGTATTCGGCCTCCAGCTTATTCTCTGCCTCAGCCTGAATGTGCTCATTCAGACGCGCCTTTACCTCCTCTACAAGCGAATCGATCACGGCTGTGCCGCGCTCGCTTGAAAGAATATGGTCGAGAACGACGTCAGCGGACAGGTCAGCGAGTATATCATCTGCCAGTCGTTCCGTGACCCAATCGAAGAGGGCATTTCTTACCCTCTCCTGCGTTTCGTTTTTACCGGTTTCGGCGTTGCTGCTGGCGGATTCAGAACGGGACAGGGCCTCTTGAATGGCTTCCATTGCTGCGCGTGGCGCTTGGTTTGGAGTGTTGGTGAAGCCGATCGCGCGGGCGCGGCGGCGTCGGCTGACATGCCAGTGCAAAGACTGCGCCTGCCTGTTTATTTTCACAAAAAACGAGGTCGGACGACGTAGAACACGTGCCCGTAGGAAACGGTAACCACCATACCGGAGAAAATTCTTCGGTGCTGACATGCTCCGACCGAAAACAAATCTCACGAACCCTACAGCGCTTATCCTATGAATACCGTGGCATCACCCCCTCCCCCCGTCAACGAGCCACCTCAAACCTACGAACCAAATAGTTCAGAACGCGCTTCTCTCCTTAAACGCCTCGAGGAGCTCAAATCGCAGCACATAGAGATCCCTGCGGTCATTAATGGAGAGCGCGTCTATACGGACCGCACGTTTTCGGTACGCGCTCCGCACGAGCATCAGCTTGAATTAGGAACCGCCTATTTCTGTGGTGAAGCCGAGGTTGAGAAGGCGATCGCTACCGGGCTCAAGGCGCGTGAAACGTGGAGCCAGATGCACTGGCAGGATCGAGCTGCGATCTTCCTGAAGGCGGCAGACCTGGTATCAGGGCCGTACCGCGACACTATCAATGCCGCGACGATGCTCGGGCAGAGCAAGAACGCATACCAGGCCGATATTGAAGCGGCCTGCGAATTGTGCGACTTCCTAAGGTTCAACGCCCACTTCATGGAGCAGCTTTACACCGAGCAGCCACTTTCCCCGGAAGGACAGTGGAATCGCATGGAGTATCGACCGCTGGAGGGATTTGTGTTCGCAGTAACGCCGTTTAACTTTACGGCCATCCAATGCAACCTGCCCACCGCTCCGGCCCTCATGGGCAATGTGTCACTCTGGAAGCCGTCTCCCCGCTCCATCTACTCTGCCTACTTTGTCTATGAGATTCTGGAGGAAGCCGGCCTGCCACCAGGCGTTGTAAACATGCTTCCGGGAGAAGGCGCCGACGTCGGTGATCCCGCGTTGAAGTCGGAGCACCTTGCTGGACTGCATTTTACCGGCTCAAAGGGCACGTTCGACCATCTCTGGCGGACCATTGGCAAAAACCTGGATACCTACCGAAGCTATCCTCGGATCGTCGGTGAGACCGGCGGGAAGGACTTCATCGTGGCACATCCGACTGCAGACATGGAGGCCGTGGAAGCAGCCATTATTCGAGGGGCATTCGAGTATCAGGGGCAAAAATGTTCGGCTGCCTCCCGCGTGTATCTGCCTGCCTCCCGCTGGCCAGAAATCAAGGACTCCCTGGCCGAACAGGTAGAGA